>JAFTBD010000129.1 GCA_017455385.1 Clostridia bacterium | reverse complement strand
CGCCATCCCACCATCCAAGACCGCGTGATGATCTCCTGCGGCGCGAAAGTTTTGGGGCCTTTCACTGTCGGACATGACAGCAAGATCGGCGCGAACAGCGTTGTGCTGAAAGAGGTGCCCCCGCATTCCACCGTCGTCGGCGTGCCCGGACGCGTGGTGAAACAGGGCAACGTCCGCATCGCGGATATGGATCAGATCAAATTGCCCGATCCTATTTTGGAGGAGTTCCGCAGGCTGAATCGCCGCATCGAAGAATTGGAGAATAAACTCGGCGTGAAAGCTCAAGAGGAGCTTGATGACATCGGATTGGAGCTCGAAGGCATCGCGGGCGAAGGAAACGGAGAAAATGAGAGTATATAATACGTTAAATCGTGACAAGGAAGAATTTACGCCGATACAGGGAAACCTCGTGAGAATGTATTCTTGCGGCCCGACGGTGTATAGCTACGCGCATATCGGCAATATGCGCACCTACATCTTTATGGATCTCCTGCGCCGCTCCCTCCGCTATTGCGGGTATAAGGTGAAGGGCGTGATGAATATCACCGACGTCGGTCACCTGCTCTCGGACGGGGATGAAGGCGAAGACAAGATGCAGAAAGCGGCGCGCAAAGAGGGCAAGACCCCTTGGGAGATCGCCGCATTCTATACGGAAGCCTTCTTCAAGGACATCGAAGCCTTGAATATCGGCAAGCCCGAGATCATCGCGAAAGCCACCGAGCATATCCCCGAGATGATCGCATTCGTGCAGGGGCTGATGGAGAAGGGCTACGCCTACGAGATCTCCGACGGCATTTATTTCGACATCGGCAAGTTCCCCGGCTACGGCAAGCTGTCCGGACAGACCGTGGACGAGAAGGAGGCGGGCGCCCGCATCGAGGAGAATAGCGAGAAACGCCATCCCGCGGACTTCGCTCTGTGGAAGAAAGCGGACAAGAACCACATTATGCAGTGGGAGAGCCCGTGGGGGATGGGATTCCCCGGCTGGCACATCGAGTGCAGCGCGATGAGCAAGAAGTACCTCGGAGAGGTATTCGACCTGCATACGGGCGGCATAGACGCCGTGCCCGTGCACCACGAGAACGAGATCGCGCAGAATGAAGCGCTGGCGGGCAAAAAGACCGTGAATTACTGGATGCACGGCGAATTTATGATGGTGGACGGCGGCAAGATGAGCAAGAGCCTCGGCAACGTTTACACCATTTCCGACCTTGAGAAAAAGGGCTATCTGCCCCTTGATTTCCGTTATTTCTGCTTGAATGCGCATTATCGCAAGAAGCTGAATTTCACCTTTGAGGGCATGGACGCCGCGCATACGTCTTACGAGCGCCTACGTAACGCGCTCTACGCGCATAAGATGAGCGCGGACGCCACCGATCCCGCCGTCATCGCGGAGCTCGCGAAAAAGTTCAAGGACGCCGTGGAGGACGACATCAACATTCCCTTCGCCCTCGGCGTGCTGTGGAAGCGGTGAAGCTCCCGAAGAGCAAAGATATCTATAAGCTCGCGCTTGACTTCGACAAGGTGCTCGGCCTCTCCCTCGACAAGGTGACCGCCCCCGCACCCGAGAAGATAGACGTGCCCGAGGACGTCGCCGCCCTCGCGGAAGCCCGCCTCGCCGCCAAGAAGGAAAAGAACTGGGCGGAAGCGGATAGGCTCCGCAACGAAATCTCCGTACGTGGGTATGTCATCAAAGATACGAAGGACGGCTACGTGATAGAAAAAGCATGAACAAAGGAATGGATAATAAAAAACGCAGACGATTGGATCGTCTGCGTTTTTTGTAGGTTGCAAGCTATTCCGCAGATACCCAGCCGGGCTGAGAAGCGTACTTCTTGATGATGTCCGCGGTGTAGGTAGCCTTCTTGATGTCGGGATCCTCGGCATTCAGGATGCCGTCCGCAACCAAGGAATCATAGTCCCAGTAGAAGACGCCTTCGTAGTCCGTCACGCTGCTGCTGGAGCCGCTCGAACTAAAAGCACCGACTTTCACCGAAGCATCGCCTGCCCATTTTTCCCAATCTTTGAAGCTGCGGATATAGCCGTTGTCCCAGATCTTCAGATTCACTCTCAAGCTGCTGAACTCGAGGTTCTCACTGCTGCTGCTCGTGCGGAGATATTGACGCGCGACCTTGACCGTCTCTTCGTCGGTACAATCCACCACAAAATTGATATCGTAATATTTCTGTCCGTTATCCTCGAAGATGCTGATCTCTACGTCGTGGATGGCTTCCTTATGATAATTGAAGTTATTGATCTCCTTCGGATCGCCACCGTAGACGAATGCCTTCTCGAGGAACTCTTCCTTATTTGTTATGGTGACGCCGTATTCGTCGTATACGTTCCCTTTTCTGTCCGCGACACCGAGATCGATGAAGGGAAGCTCGCTGGAGAATACTTTCGTAACGTCCGTTTCTCCGTTGCCGACCCTTGCCGAGGTGCCGGACATCATGACCGCTCTGTATTTGTCGTCTGCGGGCGCATACGTGCGCTCCTGCTTGTCCAGAACCTGCGAAAGCAAGTCGGTCGTGCCCATATTGACCTTGGTGAGTTTCGCGCCTTTTTGATAATAATAGACGCCGTTATCCTGCACCTTGAAGGCACGAACTGTCATCTCGCCTTCCGCCGCTCCGCCGACGACAACCTTACCGAAGCCTTGCGCGATCATCACGCACTGCGCGGCATTCTTTTTATTCACGTTCGCGAGCGCATAGAGCTCCATCGCCGCTTCCGCCTTCTCGGCGTCGGTGGCACCATTTGTCAATGCGTGATCCAATTTCGCTTGAAGCTCTGCAGAAATGGTGGTTTCCACCGCGGGTCTCGTGGGGTGGGTATTGAGGGCATCGCGAGGAGTATCTTCTGGATTGTCATCTTGATTATCTTCCAAATCAGATTGTTTTTGTTTTGCTGTAGTTGCTATACCATTGATAACTAAGAAGCCGTCGTCGTTTATTTCGATTGTCGCAATTCCGTTTTTCCCGTTTGTGACGGTGAATGTGGAAGCAGTTCCGTTTGTAAGCGTGATCGTATAAGTGTCGACAAGTCCTTCTGTACTTGTTTTCTCTATTTTTACGATACCGACACCATCTGCACCTTTGATAGACGCAAGCCACGCTTCATAAGAGAGTTTTCCACCGTTTTCCGCATATGCGGTGTATATTTCACGAATACTATCATCGGTGTTGAGATTGTTAGTGTCTTGCCCTGAAAAGAACTCGCAAGCCGGGAGTGTCAAAAATGCTATGCAGAGAAGGCTTAAAACGGCGATGATAGCGAGGATCCTTTTTGTCATTTGTAATTCCTCCAAATAAAAATGATAATTTAATTATATAGGACTTTATCCTATACGTCAAGACTGATATATGAAATTTTCCTATACTAACCGCGAGGTGAGTGTATGGAAATAGCGAAGATAGTAGGAGAGAATTTACGTGCGGCGAGGAAAGCAAAAGGACTGACACAGAAGGAAATTGCGGAAATGCTCGGGAAGTATCAACCGGACTATTCGGAATACGAAACGGGGAAAATAGAACTGGACTATGCCAAGATCGTGTTTCTTTGTGAAAAGCTTGATATCACGCCGAGTGATCTCTTCGGCTGGGAAAGCTGATTTATTATAACTTTATATCTATTTTGAATACTCTTTCTCCATCCACGCCATCAGCAGGTTGACGATCTTTTGCTGTTGCGCGGGGGAGAGGGGGACGCCTTGCGGGACGTGATACCACTTCCGGAGGCAACCGCGGCAGCAGCAGGCGGTGGCGTGCTGGGCGAGGAAGACGGGGTGACCCTTCATCGGCGTTTGTTTGCCGTCATTGGGAATGTCTGCGGGCGCGAGGCGGGTGCGGACGAAGTCTTCCGCGTGGGAGCGGATGGCGTCCATCCCGACTTTCTCGATATAGGCGACGTCCTCAGGCGAGAGGTGGAAGCGCGAACGGAAATGGGATCGCGCGAGTCTCGCGAAGGCTTCTTCCGTGGTCATAATAGGGATAAAAAGAGGCGCGTATAAATTGCCGCGCGCAAGGGACTTTCAAGGGACTTTGTGAGGGGAAATGTCACCATTTATTGAAGACGCGCTCCGCGAATCCGACCGCGCCGTCTATCGCCACTTTCTCGCCGCTTTTCAGAATGGCGACGCCGTAGAATTTGCCGAAGACTTGGTTCTGATCCGAGCGTAGAAGTCCGAGATTCGTGTCCGACTTGCGGTTCAAGATGGGGCGGAAGGTGAGGTCGAGCCTGCCGTCGGCGGAACGGACGGACCAGGTGGAGGTGTAATCGTATCCGCCTTGATCGTCTTTCGGGATATAGAATTTCACGTCATCCAGCTTGTCCGCCACGCCGTCCACGAACATCATATTCTCGGTGGCGGCAGTGGTGTCGCCGAATCCGTAGCCGAGGTTGAAGCCGAACTTCCTGCCGTCCGCGAGGACGGTATTCAGACTGCTCCAATACCAAGTATTTTTATATGTCCAGACGCCGCGTCCCCAGTCGAGGAGCCCCATATCGAGAGGGGAAGGGCCGAGCTCGTAGGCGGTGTCGCCGAGCTGAACGTAGCCCTTTGCGTGCATGAGGTTTATCTTCTGATTGTAGTAGAATGCCTTGCTGTCTCGAGGGAAGGGGGTGGCGATGCACATCCTGTCCGCGGGGAATTCCGTGAGCTTCACGTCGATGATGAGGGGGCGCTTCTCTATGAAGTCGTGATAATGACAGCGAATATGGCGCTGTTTCTCATCCGTGCGGAAGGTCATCTCGATCTTCTTGCTCTGATAGGAGGTCTCGCCCGCGTCGGCGGAGGGGGGCAGGGCGAATTTGCCAAATGTAAAAGGAACGATCTTGGAACTCGTATGCTCCGTGGCTTTCTCGAAGTCGATGACGGAGGCGGAGATCATCCCCATATAGCTATTGTCCGCGATGGTGAGCGCCGCGCCGAAACGTTCGTTCCCGATATAGTAATAATCCCATTCTTTGATGCGGAAGCCGGACGCCTTTATCATCGTGCGCTCGTAGTCGAAGATCTCGCGCGTAGAATACCCCGCCTCGTTGAGGCGACCTTTCTCGTCCAATAGATCTTGGCGTTTCGTGATGAGATGTTGCATACGGTATTCTCTCCCTTATTGATAATTCTACACGGTTTCCTTCGGAAAGTCAATGCCGTTCCCTGTTCTTTCGGCGGGAAATGCGCTTTTCGTTCGGCTCGGGCAGCGCGCTATTCTTTTTTCTCATTTTTCGACATAAAGATATAAGGCGGAGGAACTATGAGAGAGAATATAGAAGAAAGAGTTTTGGAGGTCGCCGCCTATATCATCGAGCACGATGCCACGGTCAGGAGCGCGGCGATCGTATTCGACGTCAGCAAGTCGACCGTGCATTCCGATATGACGAAAAGACTGCCCCGTATCGACGGCTCCACCTATAAGAAGGTGAAGGTCATCCTCGACAGAAATCGCGAAGAGCGGCATATCCGAGGCGGGGAGATGACGAGGCAAAAATACAGCAAAATGCGGGGATAACGAGATTATTTCTTCCAGAGGTTGTAGCGCTCGGGATGTGTGATCGCGCTGATCATGCTCTTCCGAACGTCGGGGATCTCCGCGCGGATGCTCTCCACGAGCTGTTTCATATACTCCCTGCGCGTGTGTTTGTCGGCGGGGCATGGATTGAATACGACAGGGAGCGAGAGCCTGCGCGCCGCGCCGCGAATGTCCTTCTCGTCAACGTAGAGGAGGGGGCGGATGACGGTGGTCTCTGTGTTGGAGAGGTAACTGGTGGGGGCGAGGGTGGAGAGCCTGCCTTCGTGCATGAAAGATAAGAGGAAGGTCTCCAGCACGTCGTCCGCGTGATGACCGAGCGCCACTTTATTCGCGCCTTCCCGTTTCGCGATGGAGCAGAGGGCGCCGCGACGGAGCTTGCTGCAGAGGGAACAGGGATTGGACTCTTTGCGGATGTCGAAGATGATCTCCGCGATGTCGGTCTTTTCCTCGATGAAGCGGACTTCCCTCGCGGCGAAATAGTCGCGCAAACGTTGCATTTCCTCCTCGGAAGTCTCCTTGAATCCCATGTTTATATTGATGGGAAGGAGCGTAAACTTCTCGGGAGAGAACTTGCTGTAAAGGTAGAGCGCCTCAAAGAGGACGAGACTGTCTTTTCCGCCCGAAATGCCGACGGCGATCTTGTCTCCGTCTTCGATCATACGGAAGTCCGTTACGGCGCGCCGCATGGCGCTGAGGATCTTTTTCATACTTTCAGTATAGGAGAGATCGGCGGGGAAATCAAGCGTTTTCAAAGGGAGTGTGAGGAGAATGGGGGAGAAGATCACGGAGCTATTGGGATCGGTCATCGAGAATGAATATCTGCTCGTCGCAATCCTCGCGGTCATTCCCGTGACCGAAATCAAAGGCGCCATCCTGTATGCCGCCGTCGCGAAGTGCGAGATGATCGGGGCTTCTCTCGCCGCGTTCGCTTCATCGGCGGTCTTGACCTTTGCGATCGTGCCGCTTTTCCCTCTTTTTCTCCGCTTAGCGGAGAAGTCCGTGGCGGTGCGCCGAGTCGGTGCATTCCTTACGGATCGGCTGGAACGGAAGGCGGGGCGTATCATCGAGACGGCGGGCGTCCCCGGCGTGGGAAAATACAAATCGCGCCTGATCCTCGGGCTCTATGCTTTCGTCGCCGTGCCGCTTCCTTTTACGGGGATATGGGCGGGCGCGCTTCTCGCCGCCATCATGCGGCTGGATTACAGGAGCAGCGTCTTCGCCCTCGTTTGCGGCAATTTCACCGCGGGCGGCATCGTGCTGACTCTCGCGCTCCTCGCGGGGGATAAGGCTCCCTATATCCTGACGATTTTTCTCTACGTCGCCCTCGCATTCCTGATCGTGATGCTCATCCGCGCCCTCGGGCGAAAACTTGCGGAAAGAACTCGGTAAAAGGGCGGCTCAGTAATCCGCTTTTTTGTAATTGGGAAGATAAGACAATTGGAAGCGAGTGTAATGGAAGGATACGACTTTGCCGAACAACGTTTCCAAGTGATTTACGAAGTTTGCCTTGAGCTTTTCTTGCATTGCTTCATATTCGTGTGTATTGTAAATAAAACCTTTCTTCTTCCAAAATTTCACGTACATATCCAGCGAATAGAGCAGATTATTAAAATCGCCTTGGCGTTTGGTTCCGAAAAAGATATCGGATATACCTTTGTAGATCTTATCTATATAGCCGAGTGAGGCTGCAGGATCGGTCGTTTCGGTCAATTCCGCCAAGTATGCCAGTGCGATATAATGCACTCTCTGCGCGCGACGGTCGTGTATGTTCGCCGCCAAGTCCTCCGTAAGCGCAACGGCTTCTTTGAGATCGGCAATAGCTTCTTCGGTTTTGCTCTTATTTGAGAGCATGATCCCGCGCGTCAGGAACAGACGCGCATGGTCGAGGCGAACGTCGGATCTGTCGGAATACTTTCGTATTTCGGTATAGATCTTGTCCGCTTTGGCGAAATCGCTTTTGGAAAGGGAGCGCTTATTGAAGAGAGAAAAGATATTTTTGCCGAGCATCGCTTTCGCATAATACATCTTCGCATCGAGGGTATCCGACTGCTTGGCAAAAGAGCGCGCGTCGCCGATCCAGAGATCGTATTGCTTTTCCGATGATTCACAGGTGAAGACCCTTACTCCTGCGTCTTTCGTGTCGTAATATGCTGCCGAGATATCGTGAAAGCGTGCCTTCAAATAGACTTGGTCTTGCGGCAATAAGAGATGCAATTTCTCCTCGATATGATCGAGTTCAACTTTCGCTCGGCGGGCTTCATCTATGTATAAAAGTGACTCTGCTTTATTCAGTAAATAGTTGAAAGCAAGTATCATTGCGGAGTAATCAGAGCCGTTCAAAAGGGAACGGATCATATCATCCGCCGTGCGACTGAATGCAGAATACCCCTGTATATACTCGCCATTCCTCGCGAAACTATTGTAAT
>JAFTBD010000128.1 GCA_017455385.1 Clostridia bacterium | reverse complement strand
ATGAGCGGGAGGAAAACGACGGGAATAGCGTAGGGCTGGTCAAAATGCAGACAAAGGATGCACGCGAAGATGGTGGGAAGCATCACGAGATCTACCAATGCGACCGTACTGCCGTCCCCTTTCCCGATACGCTTCAAGACCAAGTAATTCACCGACAAAAGCGCGAAGATCATAAATCCCGCGGTGAGGAGCGTCACAAGGTCAAAATAAACGTTATAGACCGAGCGGAATGCGAAGAGCGAAACGACGATACCCGCCGTCATAAAGATATGCGCCAGATACGCGAGCAACTCGTTCAAGACAATATTCTTCGTCGGTTGATCGACTTTATCCAATCCAAGCCTCCTTCTGCTGCCGATCATTCGGCAGGAACAGCGAATCGATGCGCTGTACTACGGTATAGTATAACACCACATAATAGACATTGTCCATCTTTTTTTCTTCCGCGACCACGCCGCCCGTAGCGTACGCGTAAAAAGGCACCTCTGCGAGAATCTCCGAACGCGCTTTCTCGAGTAGTGCGGGCGCCTCGAGGTCGAAGTCATGGCAGACCACCGCATCCATTCTCTCGTGATAGATCCGCTCGGTCACCGAAACGAAGCCGCAAGAATACACGACACGCTCCGATACGTCATATTGCGAGAAAGGTACGCTGACGAGAGGGGCGTATTCCCGACCGAAAAGGCGCAACGTTCGCACGCTGAAGGTGCGCCCTGTTCTCTCGTTTTGCACGGATATTTGCGGAAGAACAACCTCTTTGCAATACACGGTGGACGCCCACACCTCCCCTTTTGCCGGCGCGGGCGCTTCTCCTTCCGTAAAACGATATACGGGCGCGATAAGAGTGTCTCCGATCGTGACGACGTCTCCCGCCTTCACGAGGGCGGTGCCGCTCTCGCAGACGACTTTCGTGACGACGCCGGACCGAGTGGCGAAGACGGGGGCTGTATTCTCCGCCTCAGGCTCCGCGGCGGGAAGCTCCTCTTTGACGTTTACGTATAAGGTGCTCCCTTTGATCCCAACAGAAACGAAAGAAATGCCGCCGAGGGCGGTGACGTCCCGACGGATCGCGTCGAGGTCGATCCCCTTCTTATAAGTGAAACCGTCCACACGATGCGCCGAGAGGACCGCCTCGATGTCTGCGGTATTCACCGTGCGATTGCCGCTGATATCCACTCCGTATACGAAGGATCCGAATACGATCACAAGGATAGCGGCGAGGACGAAAGAAACGGCGAGCACGGGACGGAAGCGGAAAACGACGGTATTGTCCGTAAAGTCCACTCCCTCTTCCCGCAAGATCGAGAGAAATGCGGCGCGGCATTTGCGCGGTACGGTGACTGTCACTTCACGCTCCCCGAGGATGATGTCTCCGATGGAGACGCCCGCCCGAAACGCCCGATTCAGAAGATACGGCACCCGCTTGGTCTGTATGGTGAAGGTAGACTCTCGATAACGCATAGACGACCTCATTCCGCGGCGAATTCCACCGCGAGGATCTCCCCGCCGATCCGGATCTCCTCTTCGTCTGCGTCCTCGACGTGAAGCCCCCTGCCCCGCAGAAGGAGACGACCGTCCCATCTGCGAATGACCACTTCGTCTTCAGATAAAGAATAAAGCCCTTTATGCCCCGCGACGATACATTTCGTCCTGCCGAGGATCTGCACTTCGGGCACGGGTGCACCGACGACCTCCGCAATTTTCTTACGAAATTCCTGTAAATAAGCCATAGAAAAAGATATGACGAAATAATGGAAAATATATCCGGTGGATGCAGGATGGATGAATTGCTCCAAAGGGAGCATGAAACGGAATGACGGAAGAGGTGAAGTTGCTTACGCAGTGAATTGCACTTCGTGCGTGAATTGACCGCAGTTGCGGTCGTGAATTCTCGAGCAGAGCTCTCCGTGAATCGACGGCATAGCCGTCATTGCGGATAAATATATCCATAATGCACGCCGAGCGTGCAATTCATGCGCCATAGGCGCAATTCATGGCAAAAGCCAATTCATGACCATTAGGTCAATTCATCCTTTCTCGGCGTCACCT
>JAFTBD010000127.1 GCA_017455385.1 Clostridia bacterium | reverse complement strand
ATGCTCTCCACCCATCCGGAGCTCGTCCGCGACGAAATACTCACTCTTGCGCGCGGCATTTCGGAAGAAGGCGTCTGCCCATCGGCGGTCAAGAGCGACTTCACCGCTTTCTGGAACGATCACTTCGACAGCCCCTCGCTCTTCATCCTCGAACTCTACGAATACGTGCGAAGAACGGGCGATACGGGCGTCCTCTTCGAGAAGATAGGGAGCTCGGACCTCTTGGGCGTGGCAAAACGCGTGACGGATAAGCTGCTCGGGGCCGCGAATAACGAGACGAAACTGCTCGTGAAAGACGGCGACCATAACCGCAGAGACTGGGCGGACGAAGTGAATCGCGGCGGCTTGGTGACCTACGTGGAGGCTCTATACGTACGCGCGCTGAGAGCGATGTCGGACCTCCTCGACAGGTCGGGCGTTCCCCACTCTTCGACGCCGAATTATTGGGCGCTTTCCTTCGACGCGCAGCGCCGCTTGAACGATTACCTTTTCGAGCGCGAGCTCGGATATTACCACAATTATTTCAGATGGTGCGAGGAGGATGAGAAGCATCTCTCCATCGACACGATCTTTACCGTGCTCTTCGGCATCGCGAACGAAGATATGGCGACGTCCGTTCTGGACAATATGGAGAGCATATTGGAGAGCGGCAACAATCCCGAGATGAAGGAGGATTTCGGCGCGATGTGCGTCTATCCGCCCTATAAGGCTCCCGGGGTCGGCATCCACAAGTCGGCGCGACCTTTCGACTATCACAACGGGGCGAATTGGCCCTTCCTGACCGCGATGTACGCCTACGCGAAGGCGATCTACGGCAGGGAATGGAGGGACGTCCTCTTGGCTCCCTTCCGCTATAACGTCAAACGTGGCGTCTATACCGCCGTGGAGTATTTCTCACCCTACTGCAAGACGGGGTCCTGCCTGCAAGCCTGGTCGAGCGCGGCGGCTTTCGTCTATCAATGGGCGGATAAAAGTAATATCTTTATCATAAAAGGAGAAGAAAAAAATGATCCCTTTCAATGTTGATCTATCGAATAAAGTGGTGGCGGTGACGGGCGCAGGCGGCGTGATCTGCAGCGAATTCGCGCGTGCCCTCGCGGAATGCGGCGCGAAGGTCGCGCTCCTCGACATCAATTACGACGCGGCGAAAGCCGTAGCGGACGCTATCGGCGAGAATGCCGTCGCCGTCAAGTGCAACTGTCTCGAGAAAGCGAGCATCGAAGAGGCGAAAGCGGCTGTCAACGCGCGTTTCGGCAAGGTGAATTTCCTCATCAACGGCGCAGGCGGCAATAACCCCCGAGCCACCTGCGACAACGAGACGATGACCCCCGACCTCACGGGCGTCAAGGACTTTTTCGCTCTCGAAGAGAGCGGGCTCCGCTTTGTCTTCGACCTGAATATCACCTCGGCATTCCTCGTGACGCAGGTCTTCGCGAAAGATATGCTGGAAACGGGCGGCAACATCATCAATATCTCGAGCATGAATGCTTTCCGTCCGCTGACCAAGATCCCCGCCTACTCCGCGGCGAAAGCGGGCATTTCGAACTTTACCGAATGGCTCGCCGTACACTTTGCCCCCTGCGGCATCCGTTGTAACGCCATCGCCCCGGGCTTCTTCGTCACCAATCAGAACCGCGCCCTGCTCTACAACGAGGACGGCACCCCCACCGCGCGTACGGGCAAGATCCTCGCGGCTACCCCGATGAAGAAATTCGGCGAGATCAGCGATCTCATCGGATGTCTCCTGTGGCTCTCGGACGACAAGGCGAGCGGCTTCGTAACGGGCACGGTGATTCCCGTGGACGGGGGTTTTTCCGCCTACTCCGGCGTATAATAAGACGGCGACGTATAGAAGCACATCTGCTTCGTTTCTGCCTTCAAAACCACACAGTTACGTACACATAGTACGCGCCTGTGTGTTTTTTTGTCGAGCCTCGCATCTGCACTCCTCTCCGTCGCCGTCAGTTTTTTCTTTTGCGTTTTGTATTAATGAAATGCGCTCGCTCCGCGACTCCGTCGCGTTCGCGGTTTAGAGAGCGTTCAATATTCCTTCCGCATTCGCCTGTTGACTTCGGTGCGGTTTTTCTATATGATAAAAATATGGATAGTATCGATCTCGAAAAAGTGCGGTCTATGACCGAGCGAGACGTTCGCTTTCTGAAAAAAGGCGTAACGACCTCCACGAACGACGACCTGAAATCGCTCGCCGCCGAGACGGAGCACACTCGCCCCGTCGTCCTCTTCGCGGACAAGCAGACCGCGGGGCGCGGCAGGCAGGGACGGAGCTTTTTCAGCGAAGGGGGGCTATATATGAGCGTCCTCTTCCCCACCCTCGGCGAAGAGGCGCGCTACTTGACGCACGTCGCCGCCGTAGCCGTCGGAGAAGCGATATCGGCGGAAACGGGGCTCCCCGCCCGCGTAAAATGGGTGAATGACGTCTATATGGAAGGTAAGAAAGTTTGCGGCATCCTCGCGGAGAGTTTCGAGGCGCGAGGGGCGCGTCGCTACGTCCTCGGCATCGGCGTGAACGTAGGGACTCCCAAGGGACTTTTGCCCGAGGAGATACGGAGCGTTGCCGCCTTCTTCGACGGGGACAAGAGCGCCCTTGCCGCGCGCATTTTGAATGTTTTATTCGGCTTATTGCAGGGATTCGACCTCGCCGATCTGCGGGCGCGATACGCCGCCCTTTCCTTCCTGACGGGACGCCGCGTGAACGTCCTCAAAGAAGACAAAAAGCCCGCGACGGTCGTCGGGCTGTCCGACGGTCTCGGGCTCCTCGTTCGCTATGACGACGGCTCCATAGAAGAGCTCATCGCCGGCGAAGTGCATTTGATATTGTAGTTTACGACGCGTATCCGCCTTGTACCCGCACGGTCATCGCATACGGGGCGGCGTTCCCATCTGTCGTCACGTTGAAAGAATACCCTTTCCCCTCTATCACTCTGGTGAATACTATCTGCGCATTGCTATCCATATAAACGGTATTGCCCGCGTCGCGCCACAAAAGCATCGCCGCGACGTACTCGTCCTCCGTCATATCGTGGAAAATGACGGTGTATTGCTCCCCTTCCGCGGAGATGGTGGGCGTCCCCGTGACCTCAGCCACGCCGCCGACCGACTGCAAGAAGGCATAGCATCCGCTCTCCGCGATACGCTCTCTTTCGTCCGAGCGCGCGTTCTCTTCCTCTTGATCCTCGGCGTCGCCTATTCCTTCGCCTTCACCGTTCTGCTCGTCGCCGCCTGTGGGGACGTTCCCCGTTTCGGTCTCATTCCCGACGTTTTTATCGTTTCCGTCGGACTCATTACCGCCTCCCGTTTCTTCTTCAGTGTCGGTGCCGCCGCCGACTCCTTCATTCTCGTTGTCGTCTCCCGATCCACCGCTTCCATCGGTGCCGTTTGCTTCCTCGTCGTTCGGCACCTCGGTCTCCACGCACGCGGATAACCGCGCGAGAAGGGCGTCCTTCCCTTCGTCTATACGGACGTCGCCAAGCTCCCTGTCGATCGTGATCGGATAGACGGCGTCCCCTATGGGAAGGTAATGGAGAAGATGTGCCGTTTTCGTCATATCTTCGGATAATGCGAAGGTTTCGCCCGATTCCGTAATGATGTCGAAGTCCTTATTATACGTTCCGCGAAGGGTGACTGTCACCTCGCCGAATGATCCGTAGATCCTCGCCGTGCCGTTCGCGGCGATGCGGATACGCGCCGCGCTCTCCGCGCCGTAGGTGACGAGGCTGTAATCCCCCGCCATATCGACGGAGACGTACGCATACCGCCCCTCCGTGTCCTCATTCGTCAGATCGAACATATCGAGGGAGAATAGATCGAATAGCCCGCTCTCCGCGGCATATTGATAATACGCCAAGCGGTCTGTTTCATAGAGGTATTCGATGTACGAGCTGTATCCTTCGTAAGATGAGTCCCCATTCTCATTCGTATCGTCGGCGCCGTTCTCATCGGCATTCGTGTCACCCTCATCGGCGGCATTCTCATCGATGTTGTCGGCGTTCGTTTCTTCGCCCGAGGCGGTCTCTTCCGTTTCCTCGTCGGTCGTATCGGTGGCGGGCGTCTCCTCGGAGGACGTCTCCGTCACGATCTCCGTTTGCTCGGTGTCGTAGCTTTCCGCGGGTAGATCCTCGGCGCAGGCGACCATCGCGAAGAGCAAGCATATCACTATGCCGATCGCGATCCATACTCTCCATAAAACGCCTTTCCGCATTCTTTCCTCCGCCTTTTCCGTTATGGTATGATTCTATCATACTTTGTCGAATTTTGTCTATCCTCTGCGCTCGATTCATACTGCTTGTCCCGAACGTGAAGACCTGCTATAATAAAGAAAAACCGCAACGCGCGAAAAGGAGACCCTATGCCATACCGTTTCTACGGGTCGGAGACACCCGCCGTCCGTCCCATCACGAAAGAATATGCCGCCATCCGCGACCAACGCCACCTCTACGACCTATTATCGGATATATGGTGCGAATACTCCTGCGCGCCGAGACTGCGCCCCGAATGGTCGGAGTCGAATAAGACGCTCGGACAATGCTCTGTCACGGCATTTCTCGTGCAGGATATTTTCGGCGGCGAGGTATACGGCATTCCCCTCGAGGGAGGCGGCTTCCACTGCTACAATTCGGTGGACGGCGTCACCTTCGACCTCACGAGCGAACAATTCGGCGACAAAAAACTGACTTTCGACTGCCAAAACGTACAATCCCGCGAAGAACATTTCGTGAGCAAGGAAAAATACGAAAGGTACTTATATCTGAAAAGAGAACTGATAAAAGCACTATCCGAAAAGTGACTCGCTCTTGAACCTGAATTGCACTTCGTGCATGGATCGACCGCCTGCGCGGTACGGAGTTAGCGAACTTACCGGCAATAAACCGCGGCTATGCCACGTGAACGTGTTCGCTATGCGAACAATCGCGGTGAGATCCTTCGACGACGTTGCTACGCACCTGCTCAGGATGACAATTATTTTATTCTCGCGTAGCGCACCTTCATTCCTAATTCCTAATTAAATAAAGCGTCAGCGTATCCATTATTCCGCATTCCGCATTCCGCATTCCGCATTCCGCATTCCGCATTCCGAATTTCTAATTCGCGCGTAGCTTCTCAATGATCGGCGCGTCCGCGGGGACGAAGGGATAATTATCCGCCTCTTCGGGGGTGATCCAAGCGATGGCGTTATGCTCCATCGGCGTGGGCGTGCCCTCCGCGATCCCGGCGTTGAATAAGGTCAAATGGACGAGAATGTCGGGGTAGTCGTAGGTCAGTTCCGTAAAGGGCATGCCGACCGATACCGTGACGCCGATCTCCTCCCTGCATTCGCGGATGAGCGCCGCCTCCAGCGTTTCGCCCTCTTCCGCCTTGCCTCCGACAAATTCCCACAATCCCGCGCGGGCTTTTCCTTCGGGGCGGCGGCAGATCATAAAGCGATCTCCCTGCCAAATGAGTGCGGCTACGACTTCTCTCCTTTCCATCTGTATTTCTCCTTTGGTTCTTGTCGCTATCATAGCACCCCACCTCCGGAATGTCAACTTCCCCCGAGGCAGCGTGCCTGTCTCCATATAAAGAAAGAGGGAAAGCTGAGCTCTCCCCCTATTCCGTTCATTGTCTATTCGCTTTTTATTTAGCCATAATGTAGATCGTCAAGCCCTCTTCGACGAGAACGCTGCCGCCCGTGATCTCTTGCGTGCAGGATCTGTCGGCATAAAGCTTACCGCTACGCATATATTTGGTGAGATCCATTTCTTTGCCGAGTTCGGCAGTGACGGATTCAGTCTTGACGGGGTGTCCTTCCGCATTCAAAGTAACGACCACAACGCTCACATAGGTGGGAGTGGTGGTCTCATTGCCGCCGTTCCCCGTTGTCGTTTCGTCCTCTCCCACGTTGCCGTTGCCGCCGACCGTGCCATCTTCACCCACGGTGCCGTCGCCGCCGACGGAGCCATTGCCGCCCTCGCCGCCTTCGACGGTCTTCGGCATGATGTAAAGCGTCAGCCCTTCGGTCGCCTTAATGCTACCCGTGACCATATTTTTGCGATCTTTATCCGTATAGATCACATATTTGCCCTCGTAATCGGTCAGATTGATCGCGGTGCCGAGCTCATAGGACTGCGTCGTTTCGCTATCGATGCTCCCTTTTTCATTGAGATAATAGAAAGTCACGCTGGCGACGCGGGACTCATTGCCGCCCTCGTTGCCGCCTTCGGTGCCATCGCCGCCGACCGTGCCGTTGCCGCCTTCATTGCCTTCGGATGCGACTGCGCGCACGTAAAGCACCAGTCCCTTCGTCGCCTTGACAGACGTCGTGATCTCCTCATTGAAGGTCGCGTCCAGGAATACTTTCTGCTTTTCTCCCCCCGTGATCATCTGCAGCGTCAGTTCCTCGCCGAGCGTATAGGTGCGCGTCTCGGGCGGGGTGGACTCGAAACCTCTCTCGTCATAGTGGAGAATGATGACATTCACCGGTTCGGTGGACACTTCGCCGCCTTCGCCGCCGTTCCCGTTCTCATCGCCGCCGGTGACGTCGCCACCATCGCCGCTGACCGTACCGCTACCGTTACCATTGCCGTTACCGTCGAGGATCTGCGGGATATTGCCCTCCTCGAACTGCAACATATAGACATAGAGATGCGGGTCCCCATTCGCCACGTCGGTCGCGAGGAGGACGAGGACTTCCTTGCCGTTAATGGTGGCGTAGTGGAGCATATTATACTCTCTGCTCGTCCACTTGATATCCGCGCTGAGGAATGCGCCGCTGTAAGCCTTCGCGATATCGGCTGCGACTTCCGCTTTCGTCTTTCCGGACGAGGCGTCATAGCCAAGGGTGATGTCATAGAACCAACTGTCCATTACCGAGAGGCTCCCCTCCGCCGTGATCTCGTCGGGCGTGATCAAGTCGAAAGAGATCGTCTCGATGATGGGGGTGAGATCCTTCACGGCGGTATAGCGGACGCCTGCATTATAAGCGGTGTATCCGTACGCATAAGCGGGAAGATACTCATGCAGCGTGATGGTCTTCTCGTTCGTGCCGTCGCCGCCGTTGCCGCCGTTGCCATTCGCGGTGACCGCCACAACGATATAGTTTCTTTCGGTATTGATGGCAACTATGATAGCCTTATCACTCGTTACTTTGACGTATACTTCCGTGCCGTCCTTTTGTCTTTCCGAAACGGCGAATCCGACGCGCTCCAAGGCTGTCACGAAACGAGCGTAATCGTCTGCGGCGGCGCCGCTGACCGAGATCATCACGCTCCCATCCTCAGAACGAATGGCGCTGAAAGAAGCCGTCGCGGACTCGAAGCCGGGGACAAAGGAGCTAAGCGCGCCGACGACGCTACCGACGCTGCTATTCCAAGCGTGGGCAGAGGAGCCGTTATTGCCGCTATTGCTGTAATCTTTCTTGCAGACGAGATCATAAATGATGTCGCCGCCGTAGAGCTGACAAATGCTTTTATAATAGGTGTCGATGACGGGATTCACCTTGCCGTTCTTCGCGAGGAAGGTCGCCGCACCGATCGCGGTGCTATTCATGCCGATGCCGTCGACGAAAGCCGTGGCGAGGGTGCGATTCTTCTCCGCAGTCAACTGCGTGACCTTATAGAACTTGCCGTCTTTGAGCCATTTGGCGGTGTCGGCGTTGTAGGCGATGCCCTCCGACAGGTAACTCTCGAAAGAAGGATGCGCGGCGTCGATGACGATCTCTTCGCTCGCGTCCATCACGAACTTGCGCCACTCTTTGACAGAGCCTTTCGAGACCTGCACGTAGTCGTATTCGTAGCCCTGCGCGCGGTCGAGGAAAGCGAGCTCCCCTTCCTTATTGTCCGTATACATCGCGAGGGTGTAGGTGGGTTTCGACTCGTCGAAGTCATAGTCGAGGTCGAAGCTGACGTACCAAGACGTATTATAGGACGAAGACCCGTGCGTGAGGCCGATCTTGAAGGCGACTTCCGCGAAGATGAGATCATTCGCTTTGAGCTCGATGGACAAGGCGAAGCCGAAGACGTAATTATAGAGGTAAGCCGCCGCATCCTCCACCTCGGAGGGATCCACGGGGTAGCCGGTCTCCATATCGAAATACATCTGTCCCGTGATGTCGTAATAGTATTTCGTGCCGAGCTCGTAGTCATCGCCCATCTGCTCGAAGATGGCTTTGAGGTATTGGAACTGCCTCATCGGCGGCTGATCGTACTCGAGCTCTTCGGCGCTCGCCTGCTGATCACCGCTCACGTAGGTGCTCCAGATCGTCTGCAAAGCATTCTCCGATATCACGATGCCATCCGCGCCTGCGAGATAGAGAGGCTTCTCCGCCTGTATGACGCTCATCGAGGAAGAACTCTTCATCGAGCTCTCCACGCCGCTGAAGGCTTTCTGCACTTTCTGAAGGTCGGAATCGGTGACCGTGGCGTCATTACAGGCGACCAGACCGAGAACGACCGCCAAGATGAGTGCGATCACAAAAAGGAAAGAAACTGTTTTTTTCATAGGCTATCTCCCGAAATTTTCTATATGCAAAATAAGCGAGCTTATTTTCATTATAACACTTTTGCATCCAAAATCAATAACTAAAATACGGCAATGTATAGCGGTATATATGCTTCGCTAACTTGCTCATCGTCAGACATCACGTAATAGAAGTACACCTAGACCTGCCTCTTTGCAGAGCGCTCGTCTCTATACCGCGCGGCATTGTACGCCTCTTGTCGCCGAGACAGTTATCGCTGTCTCTACTGCGACATTTCCGCGTACTGCCTTGCTCGCTGCCAACACCCCAAAGAATTTGCAATTCTTCGGGGACCCCAACGGCAGCGGTTCGCTCCGAGACATTCGTCTCGTTCGCGATTTAACGAGCGTTCATAGGGTGCTCCGCCTAAACGCTTGCTCACAAGTTCGCAAGCGCAACGTGCTCCCACCCCATCTCCGCTCTCTTTTTTAAGTAATTCTTTGGAGAATTAT
>JAFTBD010000019.1 GCA_017455385.1 Clostridia bacterium | reverse complement strand
TAGAGACCGAGACGATCTTTGAGAACGTCGCCGTACGTTTCGAGAAATATCTTCTTCTCCCTGTCGGACATATTTCTCATCTCGCCGAGAACGTACTCGTACCGCTCGCGATAATTCACCCGTTTCTCACCGACATAGTCGCCGTTTTCGGCTTCATAGGCGGCATTCATCGCTTGGTTCTCGAGCAGATATTCTTTCACCCGCTTCGCCACCTCTTTGTTCCGCGACTTCTCGTACGCCGCGACGAGCTTATCCCGCTCGGCGCGATATTTCTCCATCTTCTTGTCCAGATCGATGGCGTACGAAATATCGTATCCGCGCATCGCCTCGTCGTAGGATTGTTTCGCACGACGCAGCTTGTCATTGAGCGCATTCACCCGATCCGCGTAATACGCGTCCGTGATCTCGACTTCGCGCGCCGCACCCGTTCGGACGGCGACCTCTTGAAGCCTTCGGACGGAAGAATCCGTCATGCCGCGCCGTGCATACCTTTCCGCTTCGGAGGCGATCCTCGCCTCTTCTCTCTCGCGAATGGTGCGCACCTCACCCGCAAAGGACGAGCCGAGCCCCGTTCTCTCTTTCACCGCGTTCTCCGCAGTCAAGCCGTATGCCTCCTGCGTTTTATTGCGTTTCGGCGTATATTTGTCGTCGAGTTCGTTTCTTGCCCGCGCGACGAGGTCGTCGTCCGTGTCGAAGGTTTTCGTCGTTACGCCTTCCAATCCATACGCCTGCGCCTTCTCCCGCAGGGAGCTGTCATATCTCTCTTTGATGCTGTCCAATCCTCGGATGATGCCGTCGTAATCCCGCCCGAAGGTGACTTTTTGCTTCGGTTCCGCTTCGCTCGGACGATCTATCCTGACCTCTTTACCCGTTCCTATCGTGATCATATTTCCTCCTATTCTCCGTTATATAAGACGATCTCATTGTCCGTCGAGAGCGCGGGACAAGGTCCCACGTAATAAGCATCCGCATACCCGATGACGCTCCTCGTCCCTTGCGCATCCTGCGCGACGAGCGCACCGTTTCGCTCTTTGTAATACAAAGTGAGCGACCCATCCAGAGTGGCATTCGGGGCGCATACGGCATTCTTCACGACGGGCAGAACGGTGTATTTCAGCGTCGTCCCGCCGACCGTGATGCTCTTATCCCCCGTCGAAGCGAAGACGTACGCTTTCCAGTAGTCATCCGCATCCTCTACGAGGAGCACGCTGCCGCGCGAGGAGCTTCTGACCCTCTTGACGCCTTTCACCGTGACGGAAGACGCCGTAACGCCGCCATTCAGCGCGCCTGTCAGAAAATGCAGGACGCCGCTCTCGTCCACGTAGCCGACGATGCAGTCATGCCCGCTCGGCAGTCCCTTCCCGTCCGCGATCGCCACCGAAGTGAGCCCCGATACGGAGACGGTGATCTCCTGCCCGCATTTCACCTTGAGGTCACTCCCGCCCTCCGATCTCGCCGTAAAGACCGTCGAAGTGTATGCCGCATTCGTCTTGTCGTAGCAGAGGCAGGCGTCGACGTGCTTTTTCGTCGTGGGAGACGATGCGAGCGAGCCGTTTGCACAGGTGATCTCGACAACCTCCCTTTCGCCGGGGCGCATATAAACGATAGTCCCCGACGCCGTGTAGTAGCCGCCCACCCGCTCGAAGTAACGCCTGCCCTCTCTGACGCCGACGCCTGTCACCCGAAGGATCGCGCCGCCATGCGCCGCCGACGTCACGAAGTCGAAGACGTGTTCCCCTTTCTCCGCGAAAACTTCCGTTGAAAAATACGGTGCCGTTCGTTCCGCCGCCGCCACCCCGTCGAAAGAAGGGGTGTAGCTCACGGACGAGGACGGGAAATACACTTCCAACCTGACCGCGTGCGCCCGCTCCATATGAAATCGGATGCCGCCGACAAGGGTCGACGAGGGCACGGACGCCGTCACGGTCTTCTCCGCCCGATAGAGGTCATTGAGCCGCTCGGTATTCAAATAAGTCTGTTTCTCGTAATCCATATTCACTCCCTGAAAAAGTCCACCGTCAGCTCAGCTTTGGTGATACGGACGGAGGCGCTCGAAGACGACAGCGTGATACGCATCTTGTCGAAATGTCGCATCACGCGGAAAACGTTCACCCCCGTCTCTGCCGTGAAGCTGTGGGTCACCCCGTCCAACTCCACGGCGCAAGTCACCGTCCCTTCCACTCTGAGCCGAATCTCTCTGATGAGCTTTGTGCCGCTGCTCTCTCCGAGCGAAGTGACGGGCGAGCACCATACTTTATATGTAGCCGTCGAGTTCACACTGCCGGATCGATCCAAACGTCCGAGGAAGCTCACGGGATAACTCGTTTCCGTCAATACTCCGCTGAAATTTTCGGTATCCAAAGGGACCAAGTAGTTGAGTGCGATATTATGCGCGACCTCGTATTTGCCCTGCCAAATGTCGTAGATGATGAGGCTGTTCACGCCGCTGAGGGTGCTGTCCATATCCAGTCGACACGCGAGGTAATACTTCCCGTTATGGAAAGCGGCGAATGACGCGCTTTGATCTTTAGAAAAGACGTCCGCGATCTCTCCGAGCACCTTCTTCACCGAGACGCCGTCGAATACGTACGTCCCGTCCGACGCGACGAACATCATCCTGTCGCCGCAAACAGTGATACTGTCCGCGGCGATCTGTCCCACCGAGACGTAGAGGGTCCGCAGAGCGAACTCGGTCTGGTCGTTGTAGGCGCTGAGGCGACGGATGCCGTGCTCGAAGAAAATATACACGTACCCACCGAAATCAAGCACCTTGACGATCTTTCCCATCTCTTCGGT
>JAFTBD010000126.1 GCA_017455385.1 Clostridia bacterium | reverse complement strand
CCCGCACCGCCGCAACTTCGCGGGCTGGAGACGAACCTGACCGCCGGGGCGGGCGGTACGGTCGCGGATGGTTTCCCGATCCCATTCAATAATCTCATCTCGAATAATGCTCTCGGCGCTTCTTTCGTGACGGGTGCCGTCACACTCACGAAAAGCGGCACCTATCTCGTGAATTGGTGGGTGGCGCCGGAGATCGCCGCAGCTGCAGAGGAAACGGGATCCGCGACGGCAGGGCAGGGCTCGGAGGAGATATCTTTCGCGGTCTCGGTGAACGGACAGATCGTTTCGGGGTCGTGCGCGCCCGTCGGAACGGGGCAGGTAAGCGGTAGCACCCTTATCACCGTGACGAGTGCACCCACCACCGTGCAGATCGTAAACGATTCGGGTGAAAACGTCATTCTGTCCTCGGTCAGCGCGCAAGCGGGAATGACCATCGTCCAATTCGCCTGAGAAAGGCTCGACGCCCTATGCAAGCGATAGTGAAGAGCGGTGTAGACGCAAAATTCGATTCTATAAATAAGTGACAGAATGGGTATAGTGGTATCTATATTCTAAAAAACAAAATAGTTTGCAGAAGGGTGTAGATGCAAGGCTCGGTAAAACACAAGTGACAGCGTAGAGTGGTGCAGTCGCGAGGCTCTGAATAAAACAAAAATAGTTTGCAGAAGGGTGCAGATGCAAGGCTTTTCATCATGCAAAGTGGCGGCGGAGAGTGGTGCAGTCGCGAGGCTCGACGAAAAACCGCGCAGGCGCGTACTTGGCGTACGTAACTGCGCGATTTTGAAGTCAGAAACAAAGTGAATGCGCCGCTATACGCCGTCACTTCCTGTAGGTGGCGGGGGAGAAAAGCACGATAAGGGGGAATATCTCCAGCCTGCCGAACAGCATCTCTATCGACAGCACCACCTTGGAGAAGTAGGAATACCCGCTGAAATTTGCGGCGGGACCGACGAGGTTGAAGCCCGGTCCGATATTGCTGATACAAGAGATGGAAGCGGAGAAATTTGTGAGGAAGTCGCCGTATTCTTCGATGGAAATGAGGAGTCCGCAGAGGATAAAGATCGCCACCCAAGTCACGAAATAGATGCGGACGTTTGTGATGGTCTGCGCGTTGACGGGCTCGCCCTCGAGCTTCACCGTCACGATCTCGCGGGGGTGGACCATGCGACGGATGTCCGCCGCGGTGGATTTGGTGAGGATGAGGAAACGAGACATCTTGATGCCGCCCGCCGTACTGCCCGCCATGCCGCCGATGAGCATCAAGAAGAGAAGAATGACCTTCGAGAGGGTGGGCCAGTCGTTATAGTCGATGGAGGAGAATCCCGTCGTGGAGCCGAGGGAGAGCACCTGGAATGACGAATAGCGGAGCGCCGTTCCGAAATTCGTGATCGTCTCGACGGAAGAGGTCACGAGGTTCACCGCCACGATGAGGATCGCCGCCACCACCAACCCGATGAAAGCGAGGCTCTCCTCGTTCTTGAGCGCTTTCAAAAAGTGCCCTGTCAAGATCAGGAAATAAAGGTTGAAATTGACGGAAAATAGGAACATAAAGACCGTAACGACGATCTCGATATACAGGCTGTTATAGGCGGCGATACTGGCGTTGCGGACGCTGAAACCGCCCGTGCCCGCATTCGCGAGCGCCGTCGTGATGCCGTCGAAGACGGGCATCTTGCCCGCGATGAGGAATATCATCTCGATGACGGTGAGCCCGATATAGATGCCGTAGAGGATACGAGCCGTTTTCGCCATCTTGGAGACGATCTTGCCGACGCTTGGGCCCGTGGCTTCCGCGCGGAAAGCGTACATGATACCGTTATTGTTTTTCGGCAAAACGGCGAGGACGAATACGAGAACGCCCATACCGCCGATCCAGTTCGTGAAGCTACGCCAGAAAAGGACGCTGAAGGGGAGCCCTTCCACGGCGGGCAGGATGGAGGCGCCGGTCGTCGTGAAGCCCGAGATGGTCTCAAAGACGGCGTCCAAATAATGGGGGATCGCTTTCGTGATGACGAAGGGCAGGGCGCCGATGAGGGACATGATGAGCCAGGCGAAGGCGACGATGGCGAAGCCTTCTTTGGCGTAAATATTCGTCTCTTCATCGCGCGTGCGTATAAAAAAGGTAGGTGTCGCGAGCGCGACGAGCGCGAGCGCGGGGATCAAGAAACCCCAATAGGTCGTCTCCCCGTAGATGGCGGCGACGATCAACGGCAGGAGAAGCATGACAGCTTCCGCTATGAGCACTTTACCGAGAACTTTTGCGACGGATTTCCAGTTCATAGGATCCTGAGTATCTGATTGAGTTCTGTGACCTGTTTGACACCGGTGACGACGAGCACTTTGTCGTGCTCACGAAGAACGGTGCCGCCGGAAGGTAGGATGAATTCCCCTTCGTGAACGAGCCCGCAGAGGAGGACGTTTGCCTTGAGCTTAAGGTCTCTGAGAGGGACGCCGAGTCCCTTGAAGTCCCCTTCGACGGTGAATTCGATCGCCTCCGCTTTGTCGTGGATGCGATAGAGGGAATTGATGCCGACGCCATCACCCACCTGATGCGCTCTGACGAAACGAACGAGGAGGTCGGAGATGACCTCGTGCGGGGAAATGATGGTGTCGAGCCCGAGCTTCTGCACCATCTTGCGGAGGGGCAGGGAAGCGACCTCGGTGACGACTTTCTTCTTGCCGAGGGAGGATGCATAGAGGGAGATGACCGCGTTCTCTTCGTCCATACCGGTGATGGCGATGAAAGCGTCGGCCTCACGAATGCCCTCTTCGTTCAGAACGGCGGTGTCCGTGCCGTCCGCGCATATGACGGTGGCGCGGGTGAGCTCTTCGTCCAGTTCACGGCAACGGTCTTCGTTGATCTCGATGATCTTGACGCTGACGCCTTTATCGAGGAGCTCTTTCGCCAGATAATACGTGATCCTGCCGCCACCGACGATCATGACGGACTTCGCGCGCTGTTTGAATATCTTGATCTTCTTGGAGAATTCGAGGAGCGATCTCTCCTCCGCGGCGATGTGGATGTAGTCGCCCACCTCCAAGATGAAGTCACCTTTCGGGATAAAGACTTTGTCTCCACGGGAGACGACGGCAACGAGGAGCTGTCCGTCCGCCTCTTTCGCCACTTCCATCACGCTGAGACCCGCAAGGGGACTGTCCTCCGCGATACGTATCTCGGTGAGAGTCACTTTGCCTGCGGCAAAAGTATCCGCCGAAATAGCAGAAGGAAACTTGAGGATCTGCGCGATCTCCATCGCGGTGCGATACTCGGGGTTGAACATCATGTCCACGCCCAGCTCGCCCTTGAGGCCCTCGAGAGAATTGAAATATTTGGGATCGCGCACTCTCGCGACGGTGCGCTTCGCACCCATCTTCTTCGCGAGAACGCAAGAGAGGATATTCAGCTCGTCGCGGAGGGTACAGGCGAAGAAGCAGTCCGCCTTGTCCACTTCGGCATCGGCGAGGATATTGCGATCCAAGCAACTGCCGACCACGCCTTTCACGTCACTGCTGGTCACAAGAGTCTCGACGGTATCGAAATTCTCGTCAACGACGGTAACGTCGTGTTTCTCATTCAATAGACGGAGCGCAAGCGCGCTGCCCGTCAAACCGATTCCAACGATGATGACTTTCATACTCCCTATATTACACCTTTTCCCCGTCGGTGTCAAATCAACCGAGGGCATTCTTCACTTTTCATGGGCAGAGAAGTATACTTCTCTGTTCTTGATGTTTTTTATGAATAGCACTTCTTGCGTGAATTGACCGCTCGTGCGGTCATGATTCCTCCTTCACTTTGTGACGCTCCGTGGATCGACAGCGTTGCCGTCATTGCGGATATATCCATAATGCAAGCCGAGCGTGCAACGCATTCGTCGTCGCGATTCATAGCGGAGCCGATCCGGGACCGATAGGTCGTTTCACGCGCGTCGCATTTTTCAAGCGGTGCGCTACTTTGATTATTTTATAAATAATCTTCGTAAATCCGCGAAAAATATTTGACAACGTTTATTCCGAGTGTTACGATAGGTGTACAACTGAATATTCTTTTCAAAGGCTGTGACGAAGACAGTCTCCTACGTAGTATCTTTCAGAGAGTCGGTGGTTGGTGTGAACCGATAGAAGCGTCCGAGACCATCACTTCCGAGCCGAGGCCCGAAATCCTTGCCGTAACGTCAGCGGCAGCAAAAAGGGAAAGTAGGCGTTCTCCGTGATGCTGCGTTAATGCTAAGGGATTGACAGATCCCGAGAATGAGTGGCGAATTTATTCGCAATTTGAGTGGTACCGCGGGCACATTACCCGTCTCAAAGCTGATATGTTTTGAGGCGGGTTTTTTAATTCCCCGTCCGAAACGTGAGTTTCTTGTCCGAGACATCGGAGGGATAAGCGGTGCCGCAGCGCATGACGTCGCTCTATAAATTGTAGCCGAAAGGCAGATGCGCAATACGAAAAAGGAGATGTACGTATGACGACATCCACGAATGCGAGGCTCGCTGAGATAGCGGAGCGCATCAAAGAACTCAGAGAAATATTCGGCTTATCCGAGGAGGAGATGGCGGAGAAGACAGAGGTGACCATTGCGGAATACTCGATGTATGAGCAGGGTCAGCTGGACTTCCCTTTTACTTTCTTGCATAAATGCGCGCTCGTTTTCAATATCTCCATTACCGACCTGATGGAGGGTAGGAGCGCCCATCTGTCGTCCTATACCGTCACGCGGAAAGGGCAGGGCATGGAAACGGCGAAGGAGCCGGGCATCGAGATACAGAATATGGCGCCCCTCTTCCGCAAGAAGATCGCCGAGCCTTATTACGTCCGCTACGAGTACGATCCCGCTCTGCAGGATCAGCCCATCCACCTCACCAAGCACTCCGGTCAGGAATTCGACTTCGTGATGAGCGGCAAGCTGAAAGTGCAGATCGGCGAGAACGTGGAATATCTCGAAGAAGGCGACAGCATTTATTACAATAGTTCCACGCCGCACGGCATGATCGCGGTGGATGGCAAAGAATGCATCTTCATCGCGGTGGTGCTCCCCGGCGCGGACGAAGAGGAGAACGTCCTTCGTGACACTTTGATCCCGCAGCGCGCGGCATCGATGCCTCTCGTCAGCGAGGATTTCATCTCGGTGAAAGAGGATGAGAGGGGCTGCCCCGTATCCATCGACTTCTATAACGACGACAAGTTCAATTTCGCTTTCGACGTCGTGGACGCTCTCGCGAAGAGGGAGCCGGACAAGCTGGCGATGCTCCACATATCGAAAGACAAGACCGAGCGCAGGATCACCTTCCTCGATATGAAGAAGAATTCCGCTCGCGCCGCCAACTACTTCAAGTCCCTCGGCATCAAGAGGGGAGACAGAGTGCTCCTCGTTCTCAAGAGGCATTATCAATTCTGGTACGCCATCTTGGGACTGCATAAGCTCGGCGCCATCGCCATTCCCGCTACCTGCCAGTTGCAGGCGCACGACTTCGAGTACCGCTTCAATGCGGCGGGGGTGAAAGCCATCGTGTGTACGGCGGACGGCAACGTGGCGGAGCAGGTGGAGATCGCGGAAAAGAGCTGTCCCGACCTCAAGGTCAAGATGCTCGTCGGCGGCAAGCGCGAAGGGTGGCATGACTTCGACGAGGAGTTCACTCTCTTCAGCACGCATTACGCTCGTGCGAAAGACGCTCCCTGCGGCGATGATCTGATGCTCATGTTCTTCACCTCGGGCACGACGGGGTATCCGAAGATAGCGGCGCATACCTACAAGTACCCCCTCGGGCACTACATGACCGCCAAGTACTGGCACGGCGTGTATCCCGGCGGACTGCATTTCACCATTTCGGACACGGGCTGGGGCAAGGCGCTGTGGGGCAAACTCTACGGACAATGGCTCGCCGAGAGCGCGGTGTTTACCTATGACTTCGACCGCTTCGACGCGAGCGACATACTGCCGATGTTCGCGAAGTATCACATCACGACCTTCTGCGCGCCTCCGACGATGCTGCGCATGATGATCAAGCAGGATCTGTCGAAATACGACTTTTCCTCCGTCAAACATATGACGACGGCGGGCGAAGCTTTGAACCCCGAAGTGTATTATCAATTCGAGAAGGCGACGGGGCTCCAAACGCACGAAGGTTTCGGACAGACCGAGCTCACCTTGATGATCGCGAACCTCATCGGTGCGCCGCATAAAGTCGGCTCGATGGGCAAGCCCGTCCCAGGCTACGACGTCTCCATTCTCGATCCCGATGGAAATCCCGTTCCCGACGGCGAGACGGGCGAGATCGTCGTCAAGGTGTCGGAGCGCATCCCCCGCGGTCTTTTCAAAGGGTATTACCTCAATGAGGAGAAGACCAAGGAAGTCTTACACGACGGCTATTATCACACGGGCGATACCGCGTGGCGAGACGAGGACGGCTTCTATTGGTACGTGGGCAGAGTGGACGACGTCATCAAGTCGTCCGGATACCGTATCGGACCTTTCGAGATCGAGAGCGTCATCATGGAGCTTCCCTACGTCGTGGAATGCGGCGTGTCGGCGGAGCCTGATGAGGTCAGAGGACAGGTGGTGAAAGCGTCCATCGTGCTCACCAAAGGTACGGAACCTACCGAAGCGCTCAAGAAGGAAATACAGGAGTACGTGAAGAAGAACACCGCTCCGTATAAATATCCGAGGATAGTCGTCTTCCGCGATGAATTGCCGAAGACCATCAGCGGAAAAATACAAAGGAACAAACTATAATCACAGGTGGTTTTGTAATGGAAAGAATGGACTTGGACGGAAAGATCAAAGAAATGGCGGCGCGTATCCGCGAGCTCAGAGAGATCGAGGGTCTGACCATCGAAGAGATGGCGGAGAAGACCGGAGTGACTCCCGCGGAATATGCGAAGTGCGAACAGGGTGAGAGCGACCTCAACTTTACTTTCATCTATCGCTGCGCGAAAGCGTTCGGCGTCAACGTGACGGACATCATCGAGGGCTATTCCCCGATGTTGAATTCCTACACGGTGACGAGAGTCGGCGCGGGGCAGAAGATCGCACAGGCGCACGGCATGACCTACTACAATCTCGCGTACGCCTTCCAGAACCGTATCGCGGAGCCCCTCTTCGTCAGAAGCATCTATGATGAGGCTGCGCAGAGCCGCCCCATCGAGCTGACCTCGCACGCAGGGCAGGAATGCGACATCGTGATCGAGGGCGCCCTGATGGTACAGGTCGGCAGTCACACGGAAGTCTTGCACGCCGGTGACAGCATTTACTATGACAGCGGCACGCCGCACGGCATGATCGCGGTGGAAGGGAAAGATTGCACCTTCTATGCCATCGTGCTGAATCCGACGGGCGAGCCCATCCCCGAGCTCACGCCCGTGAAGGCGATACAGGACGGCGCGGTCAAGAGCCGCGACGACAGGGAGCGCGCGTACAGGAAGTTCATCGACACCGTCGAGGACGAGCACGGCACCCCCATCTCCATCAAGTTCAAGAACGAGGACAAGTTCAATTTCGCTTTCGACATCGTGGACGCGGTGGCGGAGCGCGAGCCGAATAAGCTCTGTATGCTCCACGTTTCCCGCGACCTCGAAGAGAGACGGTTCACTTTCCTCGATATGAAGAAGGCGTCCAATCGTTGCGCCAACTACTTCAAATCCCTCGGCATCAAGAAGGGCGACAGAGTGCTCCTCGTCTTGAAGCGCCACTATCAATTCTGGTTCGCGATGTTGGGGCTTAAT
>JAFTBD010000125.1 GCA_017455385.1 Clostridia bacterium | reverse complement strand
CCATCAGCGTCCTTTCCTTTTCAGGCTCTGCAACGCGGCTATCTCGTTCCTAAGCTCGATCGCCGTCTCGAAGTCCAGCCTTGCCGCCGCCTGTTTCATCAGTCCCGTCAAAAGCTCGATCTCGTGATCCAGCTCCTTCGAGGTATATTTCTTTTTATCCACGTCCGCCCGTTGCACCGGCTTCGTGATCTCGATGGTATTCACGATACGCTTCACGATGGTCTTCGGTGTGATGCCGTTCGCCTTGTTGTGCGCGTCCTGCACCGCTCGACGACGCTCGGTCTCTCCGATGGCGCGTTTCATGCTGTCGGTCATGACGTCCGCATACATGATGACGCGACCGTCCGCATTTCTCGCCGCGCGTCCGATGGTCTGCACGAGAGAGGTCTCGCTGCGCAGGAAGCCCTCTTTGTCCGCGTCGAGAATGGCGATGAGCCCCACTTCGGGGAGATCCAATCCCTCACGCAGAAGGTTGATGCCGACGAGCACGTCGTATTCTCCCTCGCGGAGAGCATTCACCGTCTTGATACGCTCCAACGTGACGATGTCGCTATGCATATAAATGGCTTTGATCCCCTGCTCTTTGAGATATTCCGTCAGGTTCTCCGCCATGCGCTTGGTCAAGGTGGTGACGAGGGTCCGATACCCCTTCTCCGTCGTGCGACGGATCTCGCCGAGGAGATCGTCTATCTGCCCCTCGATGGGCTTCACGGTGACGACGGGATCCAATAGACCCGTAGGACGGATGAGCTGCTCTACCACCTGTCCCGCCCTCTCCATTTCGTAGGGTCCCGGGGTCGCGGACACGCAGATCATCTGCGGCACGCGAGCGATGAACTCGTCGAATTTCAGCGGGCGATTGTCGTAGGCGGCGGGGAGACGGAATCCGTAATCCACGAGATTCTTCTTCCTCGCACGGTCGCCGTTATACATCGCGCGGATCTGCGGGAGGGTCATATGGCTCTCGTCCACGAAGACGATGAAGTCCTCGGGGAAGAAGTCGGTCAAGGTATATGGAGGCGTCCCGGGCTCGCGTCCGTCGAAATAGCGGCTGTAATTCTCGATGCCGCTGCAATACCCCACCTCGCGGATCATCTCGGTATCGTATAAGACGCGCTCGCGAATGCGCTGCGCCTCGATCTGTTTGCCCTCGTCGAGGAACTGCTTCTCCGCGACGAGCATATCCGCATTGATACGGGTCAAGACGTCGTCGATGCTCTCGCCCCCGATGACGTAGTGGCTCGCGGGGAAAATATTGATATGTTTCAAGGTGCTTGACACCTTACCGGTCACGACGTCGAATTCCGCGATACGGTCGATGACGTCACCGAAAAACTCCACCCGCACCGCCGTCTCGGAGGAGCTGATGGGGAAAATGTCGAGGACGTCTCCCCTTGCGCGGAAGGTGCCGCGTCGGAAGTCGATATCCGCACGGGTGTATTGGATGCGGACGAGGCGTTTGATGAGCTCGTCGCGGTCGATGGTGTCGTTCTCGCGGATAGATACCGCGGAGGCGTAATACTCTTTCGGCGCGCCGAGACCGTAGATACAGGAAACAGACGCCACGACGATGGTGTCTCGTCTCTCGCAGAGGGAGCTCGTCGCCGAGTGGCGCAACTTGTCTATCTCGTCATTGATATCCAGCTCTTTCTCGATATAGGTATCGGTGGACGGGACATAGGCTTCGGGCTGATAATAGTCGTAATAGGAAACGAAAAACTCCACGCGGTTATGGGGAAACAGCTCGCGAAACTCATTGCAGAGCTGTGCCGCCAAGGTCTTATTATGCGCGATGACGAGGGCGGGACGTTGGAGCCGCTCGATGACATTCGCCATTGTAAAAGTCTTGCCGCTGCCGGTCACGCCGAGCAGGACCTGCGTGGTGAGACCGTCTTGGACACCTTCTACGAGCTTATCGATGGCTTGCGGCTGGTCTCCGCAAGGCATAAGGGGAGTAACAAGTTCGAATTTCATCTGTTCTGTGAGATCACGAAATGAGCGCCTCTATGATAAAACGAGCCGCGATGGCGACCGCCGCGCCGATGACGGCAAGGAGCACCTTCCAAATAATGCTGGAACGACGGGTGCGGAGACGTTGTTCCTCACTGCGCTGAAAGGCGAAACCTTTCTTTAAGAGCGTGATGCAGTAATAAAAATCCCCTTTCTTGTCCGACTCGACGATGTCGATGTATTCGTCGTAAACAAGGGCGCGCATCGTAGGCTCGAGATCCTCCGCCTTGAATTCCAAAGAATACGGGATGCCCACCATAAGATCCACGGGGCGGATCAGGCACATCCCCTTATTCTTCGTCGTTTGCTTGTAGATGACGCGCATCAAGGCGCTCTCTTTCTTATTTAGCATACTTCACCAAAAATATGATCCAGAATATCACGTTCACCACAGCGGCGCCGATCGCGGAGCCGATGAGGGCGGCGAAAAAGGCGCGATTGGGTCGGAGGGACGGTGTCTTCGTCGTCGGAGGTACGGGAGTCGCCTCCGCTTGATACCCACGCGCCAAACTCGGCAACGTAGTATTACGGGACCGTTCCCGCTCTTCCGCCGCGGCGATGCGTTCGTCGATCTCCTCGACGCGGGCTTGTCCCTCTTTGTTCTCTTCTTGCACGCGGGCGAGCTCCGCCTGCGAGGTTTCGCGTTCCTCGGACGTGGAAGCGTGTTCCACCGAGTCCTGCGCCTCGGCGAGCCTGCGCTCCTGCTCGCGGATGAGGCGTGCGCGCTCTTCCTCGAGCGCCTCTCTCTCCGCACGGTCTTCCTGCGCGGCGCGAATGCCGTCACGATAGGCGATGACCTCTGGATTCTCGTCGATGAGCCGTTGCAGACGCTCTCTGTACTGTTTGATGAGGTTACGTCCCTTGGTACGCATCGCGATACAATACACCCGATTCTCGGCGTATTTCAGATCCGCGAGACCGTCAGCGGAGAAGCCTTCCAGTATCTCCGTGAGCTCGTCGGGACCGAAGGTATGACCCGAGATACGAGACGTGATCTCGTCCTCTTCCAGTATCGCATAGCCCTCTCCCTCGCAAAGATCGAAGAGGGTATCCAGTATCTTGATCGCTATATCGTCCACAATGACTCCTCTATATGGTTTTCACCGCATTTATTTATTATACACAATAAAAGAAGAAATTGCAAGACAAATAAGCGCGCATCACGT
>JAFTBD010000124.1 GCA_017455385.1 Clostridia bacterium | reverse complement strand
GTTCGCCGACGCGGCCGTGAAATTGCTTGCCGCCCTCGATGCAGACGAGAAATACATCTGTTTCGGCAGCGAGAGCGGAGACCTCACGGCGATAGAAAACGCTGCTCGCATCCTTAATGAAGAACCGGAAAGCATGTCGGATGAGATCCGTGCTCTCCTCGATATGGGGTGCTCCTACCCCGTGGCAAGAGCGCAGGCTTTCCTGCACTACGCCGAGGAGCACGATATCGTTATCGCGGATCCGACCTTGCCGAATAACATCCTCGCGATCGAGTACGTTCGCTCGGCATTACGCCGCGGCGGCATCACCCCCTTCACCGTTAGACGCAAAGGAAACTATCACGACGATACGATCGACCCCTCCGCCCCTTCCGCTTCCGCCATACGACGCGCAGTGGAGAACGGCAGTACCGCCGAGATCTACGGAAAAGCGCTACCCGCTTTCGTCTTGGACGACGTCAAAGCAGTCGGGAGCGATCACCTGTCTCCCCTTCTTCTTTATCGTTTGCTGACAATGAGTCCCGAAGGTCTTAAACGCATCAACGACGTATCGGAAGGCATCGAGAACCGCATCCTGCGTCTCGCGAAAGAAGCGAAAAACGCCGATGACCTCGTGCGCAATGTCTCGAGTAAACGCTACACCGAAGCGCGCATCTCCCGCATCCTCGCTTGTGCCCTGCTCGGTATCACCAAGCAACTATTCGAAAACGAGATCTATGCGGATCCATATTATAAAGTGCTCGCGGTCAAGCGCGCGCGAACAGACATCCTCTCTCTGCTCTCTCACTCGGGCAAAGTGCTGACCGGTGAAACGGAAGCGAAAGAGAGCGGCATCCCATCCGCCGAGATAGATGCCAAAGCACACGAAATCTACGCCATTGCAAAAGAATCTCCGAATATCGAGAGCGGAATGCTCCTTTTATAACACGAGCGCCCCGATCCCCAAACAAATAACGAACGTAATGATCGCCTGCGCAGCCTTCCTGAGCAGTATTTTTCCGACGCCTACCCCTGCCTTGCCGACGAATGCCACCGTTTGAAATACGACGGAGAGCCCACCGAAGGAGATCGCCGTCGCCGCTAGTGCCGCGATGAGATAAGGAGGTAACGCGCAGGTCGAGAAGACCACACACCCTCTCGTCACCTCGAAAAATGCAAAAAACAGCCCGGACAGGATATTCCCCTCTTTCGCGATACGCACACCGATGACAGCGAGGACGTCCGCCGCCATATCCGCCAATAAATTGGTGACGGCGATAAATCCGCCTACGAGGGCAAGGGAAAGCACGCTCTCGTACATCGCATCGGAAAGAAGGTTATCGGCGGAAGACATCGAGAGCAGAGACGCGGCTGTCTTCGGGACTTTCCTTTTTCGCAGACAAAACAAAAAACCATTCGCTATCGCGCCGAGATAATGGGAGAGCAATATCACCCATCCCATTTTCACGTTTCCGAGTATCGCGGAGCCCACGCTCCCGAGCACGAACATGCTACCGCTCGTGGAGGCGAAAGCACTTGCGCGCAGGACGTCTTCGCGACTGATACATCCTTTTTCGTATAAGTCCCCAACCACCCGCGCTCCGACGGGATAACCGCTGAGCAGGCTCATCACGAAAGCATATCCGCAAACGGGTGAGACACCGTACATTTTCGAGAACGGTTTCCCGACCGTAGAAGAGATCCCCGAAGCACCACCGACCGACGTAAAGATCTTGGTGAAGAAAAAATAAGGAAGCATCGACGGAAGCACCGAAGCGGTGAAAAGCAATACGCCGCCTTTCACCGAGTCAAAATACCGAGACGGCGCGAGCAGCATCAATAAGAGCAAAAAGAATACGAAAACAGCCGCTTTCCGAACGTGCATAACGATATATATGCCGTCGACGCGCATATTATCGTAAAAAAAACTCCCCGCGAAAAAGCAGGGAGCCAAGGTAACTTATCGGAGCATCATCTCTCGTCTTTATTGGAACGTTTCCGCATCTCGGAACGTACGCCTTCGATGAGCACCATCGCCTCATTCAATTGAACGGCGGACTGATATAGATAGGTGTCGAGATTCTGATTCACAGAATACTTCAATTGATCGCAATACTCACGGGTACCGCGGATGAGGTTGTCCGCCTCCGCCTGCGCTTGAGCAAGCACCTCAGACTCATTCACCAATTTCTCGCGCATCGCATTCGCATTGCGAATGATGCCCTCCGCCTTTCTCTCCGCATCGGAGATCAATTCATCTCGTTGTTTCAAGATGGATTTCGCATCGTAAAAGCTCTGCGGGATCGCCTCACGCAGTTGCGCGATGATCTCTGCCACTTTTTCCTGATCCACATAGACTTTTCCCGAGAAAAAGCCTCTTTTTTTACTCAAAAGAAGGTCTTCGAGCTCATCGATGATCGCCACAACGTCGTCCATATCATTTCCCCCTATATTCCGTAACGAGACGATAAACGTCTTCGCTGAGATAGTCTTTCACGTCCGTTCCCGCTTCGAGCGCCGTGCGGACCGCCGTCGATGTGACTTCCGTCAGTCCCGCCTCTGCGAAAAAGAAAACCGTTTCCACACCGTGATCGCGGTTATACCGCGCCATCTCCTCTTCGTAGGATAGGTCACCCTCCCCGCGTATGCCGCGGACGAGCACGTCGGCGTGCGTCTCTTTCGCCGCATCCACCGCCCATCCGTCGCTGTAAAAGACTTCGACTTTCTCGCCGAAAACGCTCTTCACCATACGGATGCGTTCCTCAACGGAGAACATCGTCTCTTTGTCCGGATTCACAAGGATCGCCACCGCCACGTGATCGAAAACGGTCAGTGCTCTTTTAATGACGGCTTCGTGCCCAATGGTCAGCGGATCGAAAGTCCCCGTGATCAAACATTTACTCATATTCCAATATTACAATAAAAGGCGTTATTTGTCAACTTTTCATTCTTTTTCAGCAGATAGGAAGTCTATCGTCACGCTTCCGTACTTCCGACTGTCGACGTTTCGCAAACCTTCGGGAAGCGTCAACGCGCGCTCGGTGGCGTGCTCGAATATCACGTTTCCCGTCTCGGCAAGCACCTCGTATTCTGCGATCTTTAAGAGGATATCTTCATAAAACGTCGCCTTATACGGCGGATCGAGAAAGATGAAGTCGAAGGCGGCGCCACGAAGCGAAGAGAGTGCTGCGACATAGTCTTTCTCGAGTATCTCGCCTTCCTTGCCGATGCCGACCTTCATAAAATTCCGTTTGATAAGTGCAATGCTCTCTCGGGCACTGTCCACGGTGACAACGCGCGCCGCGCCGCGGGAAAGCGCCTCGATGCTCATCGCGCCGCTCCCGCCGAACAGGTCGAGAAAACTCGCGCCTGCGATGCGGAACTGGATGAGGTTGAATATATTCTCCTTGATACGATCCGTGGTCGGTCTGACCGATTCATCTTTCGGCGAAAAGAGGGTGCGACCCTTATATTTCCCTGCGATGACTCTCATATCTCTTCCCTCTCCGTCAGAATGATCTCGGGAGAAACGTCCTGCGCCTCGCGAGAAACACGGTCAAGCTCCTGCACCGAATACGCGAGGGCGATGCTACGCCCCTTGTACGTCGCGAGGAAACGATCATAATATCCCTTCCCTCTGCCAAGTCTCATGCGGGTGCGGTCGAAGCCGAGAAGAGGCACGACTGCAAGGTCGATATCCCCGTGATAGGGTTCACCGACAGGCTCCTCGATTCCATAGAAATTCAGACGCATAGGGGTATCTTCCGTGTATCGGGCGAGATACATCTCATCTCCCGACAGCTGAGGAAAATACAGTTCTTTCCCCTTGGAAAGGGCATCTTCCGCGATGGCGCGGGTATCTGCCTCCTCTTCCGTGGAACAATACAGGAACAAGCGCTGTGCCGCGAGATAATAGGGATGTCGAAGGAGCTTGTCCGTGATACGTGCGGAAAAAAGGCGCTTCTCCTCTTCCGTGAGGGAAGCGATCCTCTCCTTGCAAATCGCTCTCTGTCTTTTTTTCTCAGTCATATCTTCTCTCTGCCCTCGGTGTATCGAACCCGACGAGGACTTCGTAAGGGATGCTCCCACGTCGGATCGCGATCTCTTGGGCATTTATTTCATCCGATAGTATTATAACACGATCCCCGACGCAGAAGTCAACAGCATCACTAACGACTTCGAAAGTATCCATGCAAACGGCGGCGATCCGCGCCCGCCTACCCTTCACGATGACCTCTCCGCCGACGTCCCGCCGATCCATTCCGTCGGCATAGCCGCCGAGAACGGTGCAAGCAGTGAGAGGTCTGTCCGCGATGAACGCGCCCTCATAACCGAGAGTGTCCCCCTTTCGTAATCTTTTGACGTTGAGGATCTCGGAGAAGACTTCCATCGCCGAAGTAAGGCGCCTGCCTGTCCTTCGTTCATTCTCATATCCATAAGCGCTAAGCCCCACTCGAATCGCATCGTATCTCGCCGCAAGCGCGGCGCCGGACGAGGTCACGTGCGTATAAGGGAGGACGCTTTGCCCTCGAGCAAATAAAGCGCTCCGAACGGCTTGGACGCATTCGTCGAAACGGGCGTTTTGGCTGAGGACGGTATCTTTCGAAGCGTCTTTATAATGCGTGCAGATCCCCTCGACCGTCACACCGCCTTCCGCAAGGAGCGTCGCCGCCTCGTAGCACTTTTTCGGACTCGAGATCCCCGAGCGGTGCATCCCGCTATCTGCTTTGATATGACAGCGCTTCACGACCTTGGCGCCAGCCAGCGCACAAACATAGCTCTCCTCTCCCACAAGGGGGATCAGATCACTCTCCGCGATGAGCGGGATATTCGATATACGGGGCGCCGTGACAAGGATGGGGGCGGAAACGTAGGAACGCAACAACGCGCCCTCTTCTGCCGTAGCCACTCCGTATGCTTTCGCGGGAACACAAGGCGCAACTTCTCGCATCCCGTGCCCGTAGGCATTCGCTTTACACATAAAAATAAGCGGCTTACCGTAGGCAAGCCGCATGGCGTCAAGATTATTTATTATGCGAGACGTATGCACCGTGACTATCATCGATAGTACTATATGCAACGCCCTTTACAGAATTACCGATTCGCGTAATAATTGATGAGGCAACCGTCTTTGATGATCTGCTTCTCGTCATCGGTGAGCTTATCCACCGAAGCGTCGCCTTTGATGACCTTCCCACCTCGAACGATATAGAGATCGAAGGGACGATCCTCGGTGAGCGCCTGTTTAACGCCCGGCACGATGACGATATCGCCCACTTCGAAATTCGCCTGTGTGAGATAAGGGAGCATGCCCCAGTTGATGAGGTTACTGCGATAACGCTTGGTGGCGTATTCTCTCGCGAAGTTCGCGCCGCCGCCGAGCACACGCTGACAACTCGCCGCTTGTTCTCTCGCACTGCCGTCACCGGGTTTGGTGGCGAAAATAGCGCTGGTGATATAAGTGCTACCCGCAATGGTGAGACCTGCCGCTTTCACCGCCGCGACATACTCTTCGGGAAGGACGCCCGAGGAAACGTATTCATCCGATTCGCCCTTGATGGCTTTCGCCCTGCCGACGTATTCCGGCACCTTCCTCGAGAGGGCGAATTCCGCAAGCCTCAGCGGATTGCTTCTATAAGAAGAAGTCTCGCCGGAGGGAATGAGTTCGTCCGTCGTGGTGACGGGATCGTTTATGACCGCCGCGATCTTATAGACTGCATTGTCGGGGAGCGCCGCTATCTTCGGCCAATCCGCGATATTCGGACCGTAGCGAAGGGGCTCCGCAGCCTTTGCCTTCCCGAAACCGTTATACACTCTGCTCTTATACGAGCTGTCATCATGGTGATAAGGCGGGATATTGGCATCATAATCGTAGTCGAGCGCCGAGGTGAGCTTACCACCGTTCGCGGCAGTGGCTGCGATGGAACGCGCATCCATCAGAGCCACGGCGGAGATCTGTCCTTCAAGGGGCTTGGAGCCTTCCCTGCTCTCGAAATTCCTCGTCGTATGACGAATGCTCAAGCAATCGTTCGCGGGGACGTCGCCCGCACCGAAGCACGGTCCGCAGAAACAGGAACGAACGGATGCGCCCGCTTTCATCAAGGCGGCGATACTGCCGTTATTGACGAGTTCGGTGAAAACAGGCTGACTGCCGGGATACACGCTTAAAGTGAATTCGCCGTTCCCGATGGTCTTCCCGCGAAGAATATTCGCGCTCTCCGCGATATTGTCGTAGGTGCCGCCTGCGCAACCGGCGATCACTGCCTGCTCGACGTAGACGCCGTCCTTCTTGATCTTCTTCGTGAGATCCATCTTCACCTTGCCGCCGAGAAGCTCATTGATATTCTTGGTCGCCTCGGAGAGGATATCCCCGGGATTCGCGATGAGGTCGGAGAGCTTATAGGCATTCGACGGATGAAACGGCAATGCGATCATCGGCTCGATCTCGCCGAGATCCACCTCTATGACTTCGTCATAATAGGCGAGTTTTTTCGGCGCGAGTTTCTTATAATCGTCCGCTCTGCCGCGGATCGCATAATACTCCTTCACCTTATAATCGGTCTTCCAAATAGATGACAGGCAGGCGGTCTCGGTGGTCATAACGTCGATGCCGTTGCGGTATTCGACGGGAAGATTCTCCACTCCTTCGCCGATGAATTCCATTACTTTATTCTTGACGATACCTTTCTTGAAAACTTCGCCGATGATGCTGATGGCTACGTCGTGCGGTCCGACTCCTTTACGCGGAGCACCTTTCAGAATGATGGCGACGACGTCGGGATATTTGATGTCGTAGGTCATCTCCAAGAGCTGTTTGACGAGCTCGGGACCGCCCTCGCCCACCGCCATCGTGCCGAGCGCACCGTAACGGGTGTGGCTGTCGCTCCCGAGGATCATGCCGCCGCACTTTGCGTAACATTCCCGCATATAGGTATGTATTACGGCTTGGTGCGCGGGCACGAAAATGCCGCCGTATTTCTTCGCTGCGGACAATCCGAATAAATGATCGTCCTCATTGATGGTCCCACCGACCGCACAAAGAGAATTGTGGCAATTCGTGAGCACGTACGGAAGGGGGAACTTGGTGAGTCCGCTGGCTTTCGCCGTTTGGATGATCCCGACGTAGGTGATGTCGTGCGAAGCCATCGCGTCGAATTTGACACAAATGGTCTTCCCTTTCTCCGCGCCGTTCACGCTGTGCTGAGACAGGATGGAATAAGCGATCGTCCCCTGATAGGCTTCGTCCAGTTTCTTCTGCGAATAGCCCGCCGCGGCGAGTTCCTCTCTGGAAACGATCTTTTCATCCAAAATATAAGAAGGTCCGTATAATTTCATTATTTTACCTCCCGGTCATTTATTATTATGGGAAGAGCGTTTCAATTTGTCAAACGCTTTCGCCATCGCCACTTTATACATTGTATACTCCTCGCGATTCCTCGCCTGAAGCATACCTTCTTCCTCTCGTTCGCGTGCTCTTCTCTCGGATACTTCAGCCGATTCGCTCTCGAGGTATGCCTCTTCGGTGCAATAGGTCACGACCCCGCCTTTGACTTCCGCCGCGCCGCCCTCGCTGACAAGGCGCACTTCCTCGCCGGACGGCAAGACGTAACGGATGACGCCGCCCGCCTTCACGGAGATAATACAATCCGACCTGCCGCGCAAGATGCCGATATAGCCTTCCTCCGTCGGGAATACCAGCGAGACGATCTCGCCCTCGAAATACCCGGACGTCGGCGTCAGGATGCGGAAAGGAAAAGGATTCATCGTTTCAGATCCTCGATGCCGCCGATGAAATAGAAATTTCCCTCCGGCACGTCGTCCAATTCACCGTCCAAGATGGCATTGCATCCTTCGATGGTCTTCTGCAAGGGGACGTATTTCCCTTCCATACCGGTATACGGCGTCGCCACGAAGAAAGGTTGCGAGAAGAAACGTTGCAGTTTACGTGCGCGGTACACGAGTTTTTTATCCTCTTGTGACAGCTCGTTCATGCTGAGGATGGCGATGATGTCTTGCAAT
>JAFTBD010000123.1 GCA_017455385.1 Clostridia bacterium | reverse complement strand
TCCTGAACGGATTTCTCTCCGTCGATCCCGATAAGATCCTCTTGATGCGCACGTTGTCGGCAAATAAAATGCAAGTGCTGTGGAAACTCATCTTGCCGGCGAACGTCTCGAATATCATCGCCGCGCTCAAGGTGAATGTCGGGATGGCGTGGGTGGGGACCATTATGGGAGAGTACCTCGTCAGCAAGGAAGGTCTCGGCTATCTCATCGTGTACGGCGGGCAAGTATTCAACCTCAGCCTCGTGATGTGTTCGACGATGATATTGACGGTCTTCGCGGCTATGATGTATTTCGCCGTTTTGCTTCTCGAGAGGATCGTGAAGCGGTAAATTTATTAACAATAAAATATTCGGAAATATTCGACTATTACGAGAAAACTGTTTTGCAAAAAAAAGCCGCGCTACGCTTCGTAACGCGGCTGAATTTTGCGCTTGTTCGGTCATTCTTCGTCGCCGTATTTCTCCACCTTGACGCCCGCTTCTTTGAACATTTCCATCGAAAAATCGTCAGGGTAACCGTACTTGAAAACGACTCTGCGGATCCCGCTGTTGATGATCATTTTGCCGCAAATGCTGCAAGGCTGATGGGTGCAATACAGGGTGCCGCCGTCTACGCTGACGCCCAGTTTTGCGGCTTGGATGATGGCATTCTGCTCGGCGTGTACCGCATAGCAGATCTCGTGCCTCGTACCGCTCGGGATATTCAGTTTGCGCCTCAAACATTCGCCGCGCTCTTTGCAACTGACGATGCCGCTTCCCGCGCCGTTATAGCCGGTGGTCATGATGCGCTTGTCTCTGACGATCACAGCGCCGACCTGTCTGTTTTCCTGAAAGCAACTGCTCCAAGTAGCCACTTTCTCTGCAAGATCCATGAACCTATCATCCCACTTATCCATACGTCTCTCCGTATTCGGCATATCGCCGTTTCCTATACTGTATCATATTTTCTCCGCGTTTTCAACCTTCTTGCGCTATTTGAAATACTTTTCGGTGAAAAGGGAATAGGAATGCAGTATCATCACGGAATAATATCGCGCTTCCGCGACGAGATCTTTATCGTGGGAGAGGAGATTGTCGAATGCGGCGAGCATTTCTTTGAGTTGCACCTTGTATTCGATGGCGACCGCGTCTTCGCTCCCCGAGACGGCGCCGCGAAAACTTTCTTCGTAGGCGGCGATCTCTTCGCGAGTCGGCGAGAGTTTCTTTTTCAGTTCCGAGGCGCCGTACAGTCCTGACGCCATTTCGTTCGCCGCGCCGTATAGCGCCTCGTATGCTTTTTTGTAAAGGTCTTTTCCGCTTTCCGCGGAGGCAAGGGTAGGGTGCCTCTCCGCGGAAAAGTCATATATTTTTATTTCCGTTATCCCGTAATTGCGGTGTTTTTCCACCACACTATTTGCTTCCGCTTCGCTTGGATAGGCGCTGACCATCACGTAGTATTCTTCGCCGCATTTCATCACGTATCCCGCGCCGCCTTCCGCTTGTATCGCCGCGGCGTTTTTGTAGGAGATTCCTGCGTCCGTTGAGTGTGTCGCATAGACGGCGTAATAGGTCGTCCGCTTCTCGCTTTTCCCGCCGAATAGCGCTACGTACGAGGATATGGAGCCGCCTTTCAATACGTCCGCGAGGAAGACTGTCAGCGCGAAGAGAAAGAGGATAAGACAGAGGACGATGGCTCTTTTTCTTCCTTTGCCGCCGGCATTTCCTTCACGTTTGCTATGTTCCTGTAGTCGCATTTCCCGCGGCGTTCGGACGTCTTCCACGGCGTGCTCTCCTGTCCCGTCCGACACCGTTCCGTAGAGTACCCGCGAGTCGTATCTGTATTTATCGTAGCCTTCGCTCTTTCCCATATCACTACTATATTAGCCCCCTCCGCCCTTTATGCTTTCTTTCGAGCGGGTTCGATATTTCTCGAGTTTATCTGCGCGTAGCACACCCGATAATGATATTTATTTATTTAAATAAAACGCTTGTTTTGCGTCTGTACGCGTGATATAATGATGATACCGTGCTATGCGGGGAGCCAGCGGTGCCCTATACCCACAATCCGCTACAGTGGGGCAGAATGCTTTTCTCGGCTTGCGTTATGGAAGGCTGAGCGGCGTAAGGAGCGTTGATCCCGGTGTCTTATGCAACGACGTCTTGTGAACCGTGTCAGGACTTGACGGTAGCAGCACTAAGCAATGTTCGTTGTGTGCCATAAGGTTGCTTCGGAGTAGCCACCTGCGCTTGCGTCCGCTTCGGTGACGTTTGTCAAAAAAAGATGCACGGTACCCCCAAATATACCTGCGGCTGATGCCGCATTACGGAGATAATATGGACAGAGATAATAAGATCGCCGTCTTGGTGGACGCGGAGAACGTATCGGAGAAATACGCTGAGGTCCTCCTCGACGAAGTCACGAATTACGGCGTTCCCACCTATAAACGCGTATACGGTGATTGGACGAACAGCCAGCTCAAAAAGTGGAAAGACTCTTTATTGGTCTATTCCTTCACCCCCATCCAACAATACAGTTACACCAGCGGCAAGAACGCATCCGACAGCGCGATGATCATCGACGCGATGGATATTTTATATTCCGGCAAGGTGAATGGTTTTTGCCTCGTCACCTCGGACAGCGACTTCACGCGCCTCGCCATCCGACTCAGAGAGGCGGGAATGCTCGTCATCGGCATGGGTGAGAAGAAGACGCCGCAGCCTTTCATCAAAGCCTGCGAGAAATTCGTCTACCTCGAGGTGCTCTATACGCCCGAGGACAGAGAGGAGAAGGAAGGCGCCCCGAAGCAAACGGTGAAAAAGGAGCGCAAGCCCGCCGTCGAAAGCGCCTCGATGAAGAAGGTCAAGTCGATGATCAAGGACATCGTGAATAGCATCGGCAACGAGGAAGGCTGGGTCTCATTGGCGGAAGTCGGCAATAATCTCAGCAAGAGGATGCCGGACTTCGACACGAGGAATTACGGCTATACGAAGCTCATCGATCTCGTCTCCACCTTCACGTGTTTCGAGATCAGCCGTGTCCCTGTCGGCGATAACGGCAAAGTGAATAAAATATTGATCAGGTTGAAGTAAATAAACGCGTCGGGCTCCCCGATGCGAATTTCATTATAAAGAGGCATACGTATGTTTGATAAAGTTGATACGGGATTGGATTTTTGCGGTCGTGAGAAAGAAGTCATCGACTTCTGGAAAGCGAATGACGTTTTCCGCGCCAGCGTGAGAGCGAATGAGGGCAGGGAAGAATACACCTTTTATGACGGTCCTCCGACAGCCAACGGCAAGCCGCATATCGGACACATTTTGACGCGCGTTATCAAGGACATCATTCCCCGTTACCGCACGATGAAAGGCTATCACGTCGAGCGTAAAGCAGGCTGGGACACCCACGGTCTCCCCGTCGAGCTCGAAGTGGAGAAGATGCTCGGCATGGACGGCAAGCAGGACATCGAGCGTTACGGCATCGAGCCTTTCGTCAAGAAGTGCAAAGAGAGCGTCTGGAAGTATAAAGGCGAATGGGAGCGCATGAGCGACCGCGTCGGTTACTGGGCGGATATGGACAATCCGTACGTCACCTACGACGACAATTACATCGAGTCCGTGTGGTGGGCGGTGAAGACCATCAACGACAAGGGTCTGCTCTATAAAGGACACAAGATCGTCCCGTACTGCCCGCGTTGCGGCACCGCGCTTTCCTCGCACGAAGTCGCGCAGGGATATAAGGACGTGGAGGACATGACCGTTATCGCGAAGTTCCGCGCCGTGGGAGAGGAGAATACCTATTACCTCGCCTGGACGACCACCCCTTGGACGCTTCCCTCGAACGTTGCGCTCTGTATGAACGCGGCGGAAGATTACGCCCGCGTCAAAGTCGGCGACGAGACTTACATCATGGCGGCGGCTCTCGTTCCCACCGTTATCGGCGAAGGCGCCGAGATCGTGGACGTCAGAAAGGGCAGTGAATACGAGCACAAGCAATACGAGCCGCTCTTTGACTATATCAAAGGCACGAAAGAAGCCGCGAAAGCCTATTACGTCACGCTCGATCCCTACGTCACCCTCACCGAGGGCACCGGTATCGTTCATATCGCGCCCGCTTTCGGTGAAGACGATGCGAAAGTCGGCAGGAAATACGGTCTTCCGTTCGTGCAGCTCGTGGATGAGCGCGGTAGATTCGTCGACGCGGTCTATGATCTTAAAGGCGTATTTGCGAAAGACGGTGACAAGTCTATCATCGAGAAGCTCGCGGCGAAAGGTCTCCTTTTCAAGAAGCAACTCCATACGCATAGCTATCCTTTCTGCTGGCGTTGCGACACGCCGCTCCTTTACTATGCGCGCAGTTCGTATTTTATCAAGATGACCGCCGTGCACGATAACCTCCTCAAGAATAACGCACAGGTGAATTGGATCCCGCCCACCATAGGTTCGGGCAGATTCGGCAACTTCCTCGAGAACGTCATCGATTGGGGCGTCTCTCGTGAGAGATATTGGGGCACGCCGCTCCCCGTGTGGGTCTGCGACAAGTGCGGCAAATCCCACGTCGTCGGCAGCAAAGCGGAGCTGAAAGAGCTCTCCGGCACTCTTCCGTCCGAGCTCCATCGCCCGTATATCGACCGCATCACGTTCCCCTGCGAATGCGGTGGCACGATGAAACGTACGCCCGAGGTGATGGACTGTTGGTTCGACAGCGGCTCCATGCCCTTCGCGCAACTCCATTATCCTTTTGAGAATAAAGAAGCCTTCGAGAAACATTTCCCCGCGGACTTCATCAGCGAAGCGGTGGATCAGACGCGCGGATGGTTCTATACCCTGATGGCGATCTCCACGCTCCTTTTCGATAAAGCGCCGTTCAGGAACTGTATCGTTCTCGGTCACGTGGGAGATAAAGACGGCATTAAAATGAGCAAGCATAAAGGCAACGTCGTCGACCCGTGGAGCGTCCTCGATAAGCAGGGCGCCGACGCAGTGAGATGGTATTTCTATACCGGTAGCGCGCCGTGGCTTCCGTCCCGTTTCTACGCGGAGGCGGTGTCCGAGGCTCAGCGCAAATTCATGGGAACTTTCTGGAATACCTATGCGTTCTTCGCGCTCTATGCGGGCATCGACGATTATCAACCCGCGAAATATTCCCTCGACAAGTGCAAGCTCAGCCTGATGGATCGCTGGGTCCTCAGCCGTCTGAATACCCTCGTCAAGAGCGTGGACGACTACCTCGCGGACTATAAGATCACCGAGAGCGCGCGTATGATCGGCGACTTCACGGACGAACTCTCCAACTGGTACGTTCGCCGTTGCCGTGAGCGTTATTGGGGCAGTGAGATGACCGAGGACAAGGCGGCGGCTTATACCACCCTTTATCACGTCC
>JAFTBD010000122.1 GCA_017455385.1 Clostridia bacterium | reverse complement strand
GTTCTGCAACCAGTCGAACGCGATATCCACCACTCTGAATGCAAATCTCGGGAAAGACATTGTCCTCTGCCTCCGTAAATACTATTTTATATTATACTCTTCTATGTATTCGTTTTCAAGAGGGGCGCGCGAAAAAGAACGCGCACTCTTTCTATTTTTCCGCACTTTCGATATATTTCACGACGTCATCGATCGTTTTCACGGACAAGGCGACTTCGTCGGGGATGGAGAGTCCGAATTCGTCCTCAAACGCCATGATGAGTTCCACCAGATCCAACGAATCCGCGTGCATATCCGCCACGAGATCGGTCTCGGGGGTGAGCGCAGACTTCTCCACGTCGAAATGTTCCGCAATGATGCCGTATACTTTCTCTTCCATATGATTCTCCTTATGATTTCTCGATAACGCGGACGGCGCCCTGCCCCATCACGCAGATCAGATAATCTCCGTAGTCGAAATATTTGCCTTGCGGCGATCTCGCCCGCAATATCTCGGTCGTGATGCCCGAACGCAGGCGCTTCCCTTCCGCTTCCTTCGCCGTCCATACCCTATAGAAGTCGTATAGGCTCGCAGGGCGCTCTTCGATATGGAAGAGTTTGGACAGCCTTTCCACGTTCCTCGGGACGGTGGTATCCTCCACGTCCACGCCCACGTCTTCTTGTGAGACCGCGATCGCGACAACGTCCCCTTTATGCGATAAAGACATACGAAGGGGCGACCCTTTTAGGAGAGGGGCTCCGTTCTCGTCTTTCTCAATGCTCTCCGCGCCGAGCTCACGTACGATCTCGTCCACGCGGTGTTTATTCGTGATATAGAGGAGTATCTCCTCACTTGCGGGAATAGCGCTCATGATCCCTCCGCCTCCCCGTTGCCGCCTTCAGACGCGGGACCTTCTCCGCGGGCTTTACGTTCCGCTGCCCTTCTGAAAGCGGGGATGCGAGACTCATCCGTCGGCTCGACGCGGAAGGTGCTGCCATGCCACTCGAAAGCGAGGCTGCCCGTCTTGCCGTTTCTGAACTTGGCTATAATGAGCTCGACAATGGTATTCTCGGGGTCTTGATCCTTCTCTTTATAGAGGAAGGTGACGATATCGGCGTCCTGCTCGATAGAGCCGCTGTCACGTAGGTCGTGGAGCTGCGGCTTATCTTTATTGATCTCGGCGCTTCTCGACATCTGCGAGAGCACGATGACCGGCGCGTCGATCTCCTTCGCGAGGAGCTTCATACGACGGCTGATCTCCGCGACTTCCTGCTGACGAGACTCTTTGCCGGGATAGGTCATAAGCTGCATATAGTCGATGATAACGAGGTCGATATTCGCCTTGTGCTCGATCATGAAACGACGGCACTTGGCGAGGATGTCGCCCGGCGTCTGCAAGGTGGTCTGATCCACGTAGATGTGGCTCTTCCACAACTGTTGACGAGCGGAATTCAACGCGATGAACTCATCCATCACGAGTTTGCTCTTGGAAATATTCGTATTGCTGACGCCAGTGATGGAGCACAGCATACGACGCACAAGCTCGCCCGACGCCATCTCAAGGGAGAAGATAAGGATATTCTTATTCTCATCGCGGAGAGCGACGTTCGTGGCGATATTCAGGGCGAAAGCCGTCTTACCGACACCCGGACGCGCCGCAAGGATGACGAGGTTGCTTTTCTGCAATCCGTTGGTGACGTAGTCGAAATTCGAGAAACCCGTCATAAGCCCCCTGGCGGCATCGGGATCGGCGTGTTGTTCCTCGATCCTATGCATCTCATCGTCCACGATCTGACTGATGGGAACGAGAGCGGAATCCTCTCTCGACTGCGTGACCGCGAGAATGCGTTGTTGCGCGTACGAGAGGCTCTCCTCTTCGTTCTCCGACTCATAGACGTTCTCCGCGATATCCTTGCTCACTTCAAGCAGGGCGCGCAGAAGTCCGTCACGCTTCAAAATGTCGACGTAATAACCGCAACCCGCCGCGCTGGGAATGCCGGTGGCGAGCGCGGACAGATACGGGAAGTCGCCCGCTTCTTCGAGCGTGCCTTTCAGGCGCATTTTATCCGCCACGCTGACGATATCCAGCGGATGATCCTCCAGATAGAGTTCCTTCATCGCGGCAAAAATCGACTTGTGCGAAGCAAGCGAGAAGTCGCGCTCCGCCAAACGATTGATGTGATCGTTCACCGCGTTGCGGTCGATGAGGAATGCGCCGAGGACGCTCTTCTCCGCTTCGACACTCGCGGGATAGGTGCGTATCTTCTTCTTTTCTTTATTCTCCGAGGGCATATTATTCTCCTTCCTCTCCTGTCTCTCCGTCCGTTTTCTCCGTTGACACCGAGGTCACGGAACGAAAAACAGCCTTATTTCTCTTATTGTTAATTACTATTATAACAGATATTATCGCCAAGCTCAATACGAAAATCGAAATGGTGATCACGTACAGCAAAATGCCATTGAGTCCGTACTGCATAACGATGATATCCTGTTTCGTGTCGGGCTCCAATTTCCAAGTATGGAAATAGATGCCGTCTCTCTTCTCCACCGAGTCCGCATTCGTCTTGGTCGTGCGATAACGGGTGCCGTAGACGTAATAGAAGTCGCATCCCGAGAAGCTGACCGTCTCATATCCTTCGCCGAGGATCGACCTCACGTTCTCGACGAAGCGATCCGAATAATAATCCTCCGAAGTGGAAGTATATTTGACCAAGACGCCCTCATTCTCGTGGGCGACGATCTTATTCGGCTCTTTCCCCGTCGTGCCGGAGGATATCTCATAGTCCGTCAGCGACGGATAGGTCACGCGCAGCTCCACCACGCCCGCCGTATCGGTATCCACCTCGGAGATATCTTTCCAGTCATTCCCGACGACGAGCTTGTCGACGATCCGCTCCGCTTCCGCCTTGACGATCTCCGCGTCTTCCGCGGAGGCATCGTAGGTGAAACGATAGTCCATATGCACTGCGCCCGAATTATCCAAATAGTAGGTATAGGTAAAAGACTCCGCACAACCGCAAAGCAATACCGCTATCAGGATAAAGAGCAAGCAAACGGGCAACAACTTCCTCATATCGCGGCGAGTTCCTCCACCGCACTGCGGAATAATTCCATCGCCTTCTCGAAAGGCTCCTGCGTCGTCAGATCCACCCCCGCGACCTTCAAGATCTCGAGAGGAGGCATACTGCCGCCGAGGGAGAGAAAACGCATATATCCTTCGAGCGCACCGGGCTTGCCTTCGAAGATGTCAGCCGAGATCGCCGCCGCCGAGACGATACCCGTCGCGTACTTGTAGACGTAGAAAGAATTATAGAAATGCGGGATGCGCGCCCATTCGTACGAGATGAGCTCGTCCGTCGGACCTTCGCCGTAATACTTCTTATTGAGGTCGGAATAGATCTCGCAGAGAGCATCCGGGGTGACCGTACCTTCCTGCTCCACCCTCTCGTGCGCTTTGAGCTCGAACTCGGCGAACATCGTCTGACGGAAGAAAGTGGTGCGGAACATATCCGCGAGATAAGAAAGGAGGTATGCTCTGTCCGCCTTGCCTTCTTTCAGAAGATAGCGGAACAGGAGCATTTCATTGACGGTGGACGCGATCTCCGCGACGAAGATCTCATAACCCGCCTTGGCGTGCGGCTGTGCCGCATTCGACTTGTAAGAGTGCATCGCATGCCCGAGCTCGTGCGCGATGGTGAATACGTCGTGCGTGGTCTCCTTGTAATTCAAAAGCACGTAGGGATGCGAGGTGTAAGTGCCCCACGAATAGGCGCCGCTGCGCTTATTCTCCGTCTCGTACACGTCGATCCATCCGGTGTCGCGCGCCTCTTTCAGAAGAGAGACGTATTCGTCGCCGAGGACGGACAACGCGCGAATGACGAGATCATAAGCTTCTTCGTAGGAGAGTTTCAGATCCGCTCCCGTGACGACGGGAACGTGCATATCATACATCGTCAAGGCATCCACACCGAGTTTCTTCTCGCGAACGGCGAGATATTTATGCAAGTCGGGAATGCCCTTATTCACGCTCTCCAAGAGGTTCTCATAGGCTTTCACGTCCACGTTCTCCCCGTCCATCGACATCTCGAGAGCGCTCTTATAGCCGCGGAAATAGGCATAAAACTCGTCCTTCTCGATGTTGCCGAGGTACAGCGCCCCGATGGTATTGATCATCTCCTTATAGGCGGTGAACATACTCTCGTAGGCGTCGCGGCGCACCCGTCTGTCTTTGCTCATCAAGAGCTCGCTGTAGGTGCCGTGCGTGATGTGTACAGTCTCGCCCGCCTCGCCCTTTACGTCACGAAAACGAACGTCCGCATTATCGAACATTGTGAAAGCATTCTGATAGCCGCCCGCGATCTGCGACACCTTCGCCAAGATGCGCTCCTCTTTATCCGAGAGATACCGTTTGCGATTGCGCGCGAGCTCGGTCAAGGCGTAGGAATAATCCGAAAAAGCCTCCTCTTTCGAGAGGGCGATGAGGTCGTCCGCGGAATAAGACGCGATGATCTCCGGCGTGATGAAGCTCGAGGATGCCGCCAGCTCCGAGCTGAGAGTGCGGATACGTCCGACTCTGCTCTGCGACTCGGCGAGGGCGGTATTCTCGTCCTGCTTCATTTTGGCGTAAACGTAGAGATTCTCCACTTTGACGGAGATCTCCGTCTCCTCCTTGAAACACGCGAGAAGCATCTTTTTATCCGCGAGAGTGCCTTCGTACTTCTTCAAGGCATCTTTCGCTTTGACGAGGGACTCGTATTCCTCCTCCCAATGATCTGCGGGAAGGATGCTGTCAAGATTCCACTTATACTTCGCTGCTACTTCACTTCTTTTCATACTACGCCTCCAACTTCTGGTCGCCGAATGAGATCCAGCCTTTCTTGCGGAACAATTCGCTCACGGCGAAAGAAACTCCTGCGGGGATAACGAATAAACAAAGGATGACGCCGAGGGCGATCTTCCACCCCGCAACAGACGCCGCCTGCGACGCATCGATGGCGCCGAATACGCCGACAAGTCCCGACGTACCCATGCCGCCGCCCGCCGGGGTGCATCTGAGGTCGAGAAGAACGGCGACCAAGCCCGCCACCGCGCTTGCGATGATCTCGGGCACCATAATGATGGGCTTTTTCATAATATTCGGGATCTGGAGCATACTCGTGCCGATCCCCTGCGAAATGAGTCCGCCGACGCCGTTCTCACGGAAGGACGCCACCGCGAATCCGATCATATGCGCCGCACAGCCTGCGACCGCCGCGCCGCCCGCAATAGAGAGAGCGTCCACGTACTCCGCGGATACCGCCGCCGTGATGGCGATCCATATCGCCGCGGATGAGGTCGGCATCGTGAGGAGTATGCCCATCACCACCGCGACGAATACGCCGACGATGATCTTGACGGCGACGCCCGCCTCGATGGCGAGCGCGATGCCCGTGCCGAGCAGTTCGATGAGTTTGATAAAGGGCCACGCGATAAATATCCCCGCAAGACACAGGATCATCATTCCGAGCGGAACGAGCACGATATCCACCTTGGTCTTCCCCACGTACAGTTGTGCGATCTCAATGGTGAGAAGGGACAAAACGTAAGCGCCGATGGGGTTTCCGGGCGCGCCGAACGCAAGCGCGAAAGCAGAACCTTTCACAAGAGCGTCGACCAATCCCGAGGCAAAAGCGCCCACGAGACCTGTGACCGCGGCGGTGAAAAGAACGAGCGGCTTGGCATTCAGTTTATTCGCGATGCCGACGCCGATGCCCGCGCCCATCAGACTCTTCGCGATCTTGGCGATGTAATCGAGGGTATGCGCGAAAGCGTTATCGCCGCACCAAGAAGCGATCTGCGCGAGGATGGTGCCTGCGATGAGGGTGCAGAACAAGCCCTGCGCCATGCCCGAGAAAGCGTCGATAAACCAACGTTTCGCCAGTTTCTTCACGACGCCCTTCACGGGACATTCTTTCTTTTCTTCGGAAACGGGGGCTTCCGTAACGCCCTCGGTCTCCTCTTTTACGATCTCGTCCATTTTAATCTCCTTACGACGGGCAGGCTAACGCCGACCGCCGAGTTTATTCTTCACGCAGGCTTCATAGAGGAGCACCGTCCCCGCCACGCCAACGTTCAGGGAATCGCATTTCCCCATCATCGGGATCGCCACGTAGTCCACTTCCTTGTCGTACCAAACGCGGCTGATGCCGTAGCGCTCGCTCCCCATCACGAACGCCACCCGCTTGCCGAGCGGCAACTCGTAATACATCTTCTCCGCGCGACTGTCCGCGAGATAAATGGTGAAGCGTTTGCTTTTCAGATAATCATAACAGGCGTCAACGCTCTCGAACTCGATGATGGGCACGTGAAATGCCGCTCCCATCGTGCTGTGGATGAATTTCGGGTGCGTGAGACGCGCTTTCCGATTCACGATGAAAACGGCGTCCGCGCCCGCACCGTCCGCGACACGCACAAGGGTGCC
>JAFTBD010000121.1 GCA_017455385.1 Clostridia bacterium | reverse complement strand
TCCATAAAGCGACGCCTTTCCTGCGGCGCGTCCTTTATCATTTTGAGTTCATCGGGCGAGAAATAGACGACAGTCAATAGTCCGATAAGCTCACCGAGACGAGTGATCTTCGCGCCGTCCACGTTGATCTTCTTTCCCTCCGAGCGGTCTATCTCCACGTTGATAACGTGATCGCGATATTTCTTCTCGAGAAATAAATGAATATATGCCTTATTATCCCCCATCCGAATGAGATCTTTCTCGTTTTTCGTGCGCGGAGAACGACCGATGGCGGATACAAAAATACTTTCCATGAGGTTGGTCTTGCCGATCGCATTCGGACCGCAAATGACATTCAAACCGTCACGGAAAGTGTATTCTGCTTGTGTATAATTTCTGAAGTTTGCGAGCTGTACCTTATTTACTTTCATCCTATCCCACTACGCGCATAGGAAGCACGAGGAATAAATAATCGTCCTTATCCACCTGCGTGAAGACGCACGGCGCGCTGGACGCTTTGATATTCATCTTGATGAACTCATCGTCGATGACCGCGAGGAAGTCTTGGAGATACTTGCCGTTGAAACAAATGATATTATCCTTACCTTCCACTCTTGCGGGCAGAGACTCATTCAGGTTGCCGAGCTCGGAATTGCTCTCCACCTTGATAAAGCTCTCTCTTACCTCTATCTTGATGAGGTTATTCTTGCTGATCCTCGAAATGAGGGACGCTCTGTCTATATATTCGCTGAACTGGCTCCTCGAGATCGTGACGATGGCGGAGAAGTCCTTATTGATGATATTCCTGTAATTGATAAAATCACCTTTTATCAAACGGCTGATAAGAACGGTGTTGTCTATCTCGACTCTGAGTTTCTCGCCGTCCATCTTCATCGTGACTTCGTCTTCGTCACTGCCGAGCATCTTATTGATCTCCAAGAGGGATCTTGCCGGAATGATACAGCTGAAAGTATCTTCGGAAGAAGACACAAGCTCTTTATTACAGAGAGCGAGGCGGTAGCCGTCGAGAGCGACCATCGTGGCTTTATTGCCGTTCACTTCGAGCAAACAACCTTTGAGCACTTGTCTGCTCTCCTCGGTGGAAGCACAGAAAACGGTCTTGCCGATCAATGCCTTCAGATCCATATTTTTCAAGGAAACGACGAATTTATCTTCCACCTCACCGACATTGGGATAATCGTCAACGTTCAAACAGCGGATGTAACCGTAGCTCTCACCGTATTTGATCTCAAGATTCATACCGTCGGCACACTCAAGAGCGAGGCTCTCCTCATTGAGGGTACGAATGAACTCGGAGAAAAACTTGCCGGGGACGAGGACTTCGCCGTCTATCAAGACTTCGGCGCAGATCTTCTTCTCGATCGAGAGCTCCATATCCGTCGCCGTCAAGGTAAGAGCACCTTCACGTGCGGAAAGTTTGATACATTCCAGAACGGGATTGCTCTTCTTGACAGAGATCGCTTTGATGACTTTATTTACAGCTTCGGATAAAGACAACGAATCAACGATAATTTTCATGCTAACTCCTTTTTATATCTTTTCTGTAGATAACAATAACCCTTAATAATAATGCTTGTGGATAAGTGAACAGAGCCGCAAAACCACAAGATATAGTATATCATAAAGAAGAATGATTGTAAATATATTATTCTCCTCTGTGTATAGACTTGTTCATAGAAGGTTGATCGTTTGTAGACGGGATGTGAATGGATGTGAGATATACACGATCACTGGTTGAGAACAAGATTTTTGATGTCTTCCGCCTTCTTTCTGTAGATGGGATCATCCGCCGTTTTCTGCTGCATTTTGTCACGCGCATGGATGACGGTGGTGTGATCGCGCCCACTGAAAAATTTGCCGATTGTGGCGAGAGGGATCTCGGGCAGTATCTCCGTGATGAGGTACATCGCCATTTGTCTCGGCTCGACGAGCTCCTTCGTCTTCTTCTTTCCGCAGACGTCTTGGAACTTCACTTTGAAATATGCGCAGGTCACTTCCACGATCTTTTGCATCGTGATGTCATTCGTCTTGGAACCGGAACTTTCCCGCAAGGCTTCCATCACGAATTCGATACTGTCGACAGGTCTGTTATTCAGTTGTGCGAAGAATCCGACCGTTTGAAGCATACCCTCCAAAATACGGATATTGTATTTTTCTTTTTCAGCCAAATAATTAATGGCTTCGGGCGAAATGTCTATTTTGTAGTGAAATGCCTTCTTCTGTAAAATAGCGACTCTCGTCTCGAAAGAAGGAGGCTGGATATCCGCCACCACGCCGCTCGCGAAACGGCTGGAGAGCCTATCGTCCAAGAAAGTCAACTCTTTGACGGGTCTGTCGCTCGCGAGAATGATCTGTTTCTCGGCGGTATATAGGTCGTTGAAAACGTGAAAGACGCTCTCTTGCGAACTGTTCTTTCCGATAAAAAACTGCACGTCGTCTATCATCAAAACGTCGAGATTACGATATTTTTCTTGAAATTGACGGTTAAGCTCGGTATTATTCGAGTTACGGATGCTGTAAATGAGGTCGTTCGTAAAGTTCTCCGCCGTGGTGTAATAGACACGCATATCGGGGTGATTACGCAGTATCTCGTTGCCGATGGCGTGGAGAATATGCGTCTTACCGAGACCGGGCATACCGTAGATGAAAAGAGGATTCAGATTTGTGCCGGGCGCTTCCGCGACCGCTTTCGCCGCGGCGGCGGCATATTTATTGCTGTCGCCTATGACGAAATTATCAAAGGTGTAATTTTTCTGAAATACGATCTTTTTGATAGAGGGGACGAACTCCTCTTTGGACTCGGCGACGCCTTCTTCCACGTAGGAAGACAGTTCCTCTTTCACGATGATGACGACACCTTCGATCTTTTCCATACTCTCGCGGATCGCCATATTCAGCTTGCCGGCAAAATTCCTTTGGATGGCATTACGTACGGAAGGATCCGTCACCAAGATCAGCTTGCCGTCTTTCAAGGCGACAGGCTTCACTTTCATAAAATAGATCTCGTATGCCGCCGTGGAAACGAGGACGGCTACCCTATCCAATATATTCGACCAAATCTTCTCGTAGTCTTTCATGCTGTCTCCTTTTATCATCACGCCGAGAACACGATGTAACCGACGCACTTATACGCTTCGGTATTGATGACGTCTTTAACGTTCGATGCGGATCCCTCAACGTAGGGAGCAAATGGGGTGTATTTATAATCGTCTTCCGCAGAGTAATAATTCTCCGAGCCGTAGGCGCTCAAATTGCCCATTTGCGTGTTGATGAGGGTCGCGAGCTGACCCGCGATGTCGTCGATGTCGAAGGCGCTTCCGTTCACCTCGAGGACGTTCTCGAAGGTCGTCATATCGGTGGCGGTCATATTATAGAGGAGACCTTTGCTCGCGGTGCCGCCATCGAGATCGATGAGGACGGTGAACCACAAGGTCGTCGGCAAGAGGTTCTGACCGCTGCTCGTGACGGAGTAGTTATTGAAGAGAGGCTTGATGGTGGCGACGAGGTAATTGTGATCGTCATTCAGTGCGCCGAATTTCGTCGCCCAGTACGCGCGCTCCGTACGGATGAGACTGTCGTCGGCGTCGGCGCCCGTCACCTTGCGCAGGATGATCACCTGATCCAATCCGTTCTCAAGGGAGATATTATCGCCGTCGATGGATTCGGAATCGAGAGCATCGGACAAGAGATGCGCGATCTTGGTATCGGAGTAGATGGTATAAATGAGGGAACTCGTCTCATTGTATCTTTGATCATATAGACCGATCGTCCATTCGTAGAAGTTCTCCGGCACGTCTTTTTGGTTCACGGATATCTTCTCTGTGAGGGACTCGTCGGACTCATACATCGCATTGAGCAAATGCTGGATATCTCTCTCGTCACTCGGTCTCTTGGTGGGGTCTTCCTTGAAGAGGGTATCCGCGAGGAAGGAATAGACATTCGGGATCTCGATATAGCCTTCGCCGACGGTCGGGGTCACGGTGTCATCGAAGAGAGCAAGCTCATAATACGCCGCGTCATCCGAGTCGAAGGTGCCGTACGTGACCTTTACGTTATCGGAAGAAACGAAGTTATGCAGGGCGTCGCCGATGGACGTATTGATGGTGTCCTCGATGTCCGCGATGTCAAACTTGACCGAGTCGCCCATGAAGGACTTGATATTGAAGAAGAATTTCTCGGTCTCCTCGGCGTCAAGCCCGTTGATGGTGATGGTGGTCTCGTAGGTGCGATCGTCGCCGTCGATGGTCTCGGTGGTCACGGACTGTACGAAGAAGTACGCCGGCATCATGGAGTCTCCCGAGAAAGCGAGCTTCATCGCGGCGTGAACTTTCAGCTTACCGCCCACGTATTCCAGCTTGAGTCCGATGAGATCCGCGCTCATACCGCTCTCGCCCGAGACGGAAGAAGCGAATTTTCCGCTGTCCGTTGTGTTGCTGAGGATCAAAGCGCCGAGCGCTTTGCCACTGATCTTCAGGGCGCGCGGGGTGCCGGAATAATGATAGAGATCGGTCAGGCGGAAAGAGGCGTCCGTGAAGGAAGAGAACTCACCGCCGACATTGGTATAGATATTGTCGAGTTCGGGCGCCTCGTTCATGAAGTAGGCGTCTTGGATATTCGGGGAGAGGTATTTGCTGTCGGTGTATTTGCCTTCGCCGTCTTTATTGAAGAGGGAGATATCCAAGGCAGTCGCCCAGGTGGTATAAGCCGCCTCGGTCTCATTGGGGTCTTTCTTGATCTGTTCGCCGTAGGAGCGGAGTCGCGCGGCAAGATCCGCGGAGTCGGTCAGCACTTCGCCCGCCTCGTCCTTGATCTTCAAGGTGTCGATGAGGGCGGTGTAAACGTCCGCGAGATAGATGCAATTCTCCTGCTTGTCGCCCTTCGTCATCGTGTAGGCGGTCTCGCCGATCGAGTAGTACAGGCGGATATTCTTCTCGAGAGAAGAGAAGATGTCGCTGAGAGAAGCGGAGAGCTTGTCGCTCATCTCCTGCTCGGACAGGTCGTTGCCGCCGATGGCTTTCAAGAGGGTGAAGATCTTGCCGCTGTCACCGTCATTCACGAGGAGAGACGAGGAGAATCTGTGCTCGCCCTCTTCTTCCTCCGCGGGATAAGAGGGAGCATAGAGAAGGATCTTCGCCGAGATCTTCATCGAGTCGGGGAGAAGCGCATTCATATTGAGCGTGTCCGCCTCGCCGCCTTCCGACGCCGCCTTGGAAAAGGTGCAGAGCAGGTCGAATTTGAGGTAGGTCTTGCCGCCTTCCGTCACGAAGGATGCGCCGAGGATCTCCACGTCGCCGAAAGAGGACGCCATATCTTCGGGGAAGGCGCCGCCCGCCACGACGAGCGCCGCGATCTCGGAACCGGTGAGCGCCACGCGCATATTCGCCACGGGGGTCGTGTCGGTATAGAGAGAAGGCTTATTATATTCCTCGTTCCCGAGGTATTCGCGCCAAGCGGTGAGCTCCGCATTATCCGGCTTGAAATAGATGGAAGAGGATCCCAGCGTATCATTCAAGCTGGTCGCCTCGCCCGACTCTTCGCCGCCGAAGAGGTGTTTCGCCGACAGACGGGAGTCGAACTTGATGTAATATTTGTGGTTGATCTCATTCAGGAAGTCGTCCGACTGGGAATCCGCAAACGTCTTCTCGGTATCTACGTCCGCTTTATACACGAGTTGCAAGACTTCCTGCGCATCGTCCGGGGTGAAAGGCTCGGGAGCGGTGCCTTTCTTATTGACGGTGTCGGACAGGAGCTCATAGATGCTCGGGAGCAGGAAGCCGCCGTTCGAGCCCGCCGCCTTGTCCTGCGAAAAGAGGCGCAGGTTCAGGGAAACGTCCTTATCCGCCATCGACTCGAAGAGGTCGGACATCGCCGTCTCGATGGACGAAGTGATGGAGGTCATATCGAAGTCGGAGCCGCCGCCGAGCTTGGTCAGGAACTTATTGAAGACCTGGAGCACGTTGTCGGTCTCTTCGTAATCGAAGTCGTTGATGCGGAGCTTGGACGCATAGGTGGTGTCGTTCTCCTCATTCGAGATCTTGGTGCCGACCTTATGCTTGACGGAGCCGTCCTCGGTGTATTCGGACAGATAGATCTTCATGCCGAAATAGCTGGAGCCTTTCGGGAGGAGCTTGGGCACGAGGGTGGACGCCATGTTCTTCTCGCCCGAAGAGAATTTATTCAATATCATTTCGGAGAGGTTCGCGGACATCAATATCTCCAAAGCGTAGACGCTCTCCGTGTTCGCGACCTTCGTGATGGTGATCTCCGAGACGGAGGGATCCAGTCCTTCGAGGATGGAGGACGAGCTCTCGCCGCTCTCCTCGCCGCTTCCCGAGCTCTCGGTGGTCTTGGTCATCACCTTCATCATAATGGAAGCAAGCGCCTCTGCGGATAAGCGGACGCGCATGGTCTCGTTGTCTTGCGAGAAGTCCACGCCGTTTTTAAGGTCCATATGCTCCAAAAGCCCGTTCAGACTCTCCGCCGAGAAGCCCTCGTCTATCGTGATATAGTTCATATCCACGCCGTACTTGGTGTGGAACTCCGTCTTCATTGAGTTCACCGCCGCATCGAGCGCAAGAGCGGGATGATTGACGTCGGTGACATAGAGACATTTCAACACGGTGAATACGTCGTGCGCGGACAGCTCGCCCGACTCGTCGATGAGAGAGACGAGGGTCTCGACCGTCATGATGCGCATCTTGCTGTAAGAATTGCCGTCGGCATCCTTGAGGGTCTTGCCTTCGCTGTCGAGGGACGGGACGAAATTGATCTTGACCTTTTCGTTGATCTTCGCGAAGGTGTCGACGACCTTATTGTTGATACTGGCGAAGAAAGAGGTCTCGACGGTCTCTTCGCCGCTCTCCCCATCTTCCTTGTTGCCGTTCATCAGACCGTTGACGATCTTGGAGAGGGTGACGGCGTGCTTGTCTTTGGACTTATTGAAGCGCACCTTGATCTCACGCCCGTCCGCTTCCTCCGCGAGGGGGTAGACAGTCGCGCCGAAGGAGAAATTCTTCGGGACGAGCTTCGGGATGATGCTGCGAACGAAAGAAGGCACGCCCGACAAGCTATTCGCTATCTCGGGAGACTGCATCGCCTGCAAGACGATGTCGCGCGTCTTGATGTTGAACATAATGCCGAGGGCGGTGTCTTTCTGGTTGAAGACAGCCTCGTCGCCCGAGGTCGCGAGCGGGGTATTCATGATGGTGACCGACGCCACGTAGACGTACTTCGTCAGGTCGACGTCCGCGGGGAGCTTCTCCCCCATCGCCTGATAGACGGGCGAGGAGGGAGTGGACAACATATAGGAAACGATGTCGTTGATGAAGGCGGAGACTTCCTTGCCTTCGAGGGTGATGGAATTGAAACGGGTATTCGCCGCCGCATCGGGGTCGTTGATGTCGTAATCACGGAGCATCTCGAAATTGAAATCGAGCGAGGTCAGGATGCGCTCCGCCGCGCCGTCCGTGGAGAACTCACCGTCCGAAGTCGTGAAGCCTTCCATCAGACTACGCACGGATACGCGATAGGGTTTCAGCCCGAGCGACGCGCGAAGATCCGCCTGCGCATCCGCGGCGAGCGCGCCGTAGATATCGGCGGAAGTCACCACCGCTTTCATCTCGTCCGTGAGGAGGGCGTATCTCTCCGCCACGCTGAGCGCGTGGAACCGTTCGCGGGCGGCGGCTGCGTCGTAGGAGGATTTATTCTCCTGTGACTCTTCGCCCGATCCGCTGTCGTATTCGTCATATTCCCCTGCCGAGACGGACTCCGCCGCGAGAGAAGCTTTCGCCTCCTCGGTCAGGAGCTCATACTCATAGTCCTCCTCCGTCTTCTCGGACAGGAAGAGCGCATCGGACAGGTCTGTATAGAAATTGTCGAGGTCTTCCTCGCCGTAATCGCGCTTCGCCTCTTTGCCGAACATCACCTTGCCCGCGAGAGACAGCGCCTCGCCGAGCGTCACGCCGCCGATATGGGGGCTGACATACGTCTTGAACATCACGCTGCCGCCGATATACAGCGCCGCGATGAAGACGATGAGGATCACCAAATTCGCGATCAAACAGTTGCGACAACCGTGACTTTTCGATCTACTACCTTCACTACCTACTCTTGACATATTCGCCTCATAGTAATATATTGCTTTCGCCGATACGGAACAGCCAACACTATTCCATAATAAATAATTATACAATAATTATTATATAAATTGCAATACCAATTTTCGGCAGCGAGGGCGGGGGCGCTGACGCTTTGATTAATTAGGAATTATGAATTAGGAATTATGGCGCTGCCGCGCAATGAATTGCGGCTTTGCCGCGTGAATTGCCTTCGGCATGAATTCTCGCTTCGCTCCATGAATTGCACCTGCGGTGCGTTGAGGTGTCGCTGACGCTTTAATTAGGAATTAGGAATTATGAATTAGGAATTATGGATAAATCATCCGCAATGACGGCTATGCCGTCAATTCACGGAGCGAAGCGAGAATTCACGACCGCACAGCGGTCAATTCATGGCGAAGCCAATTCACTAAGAAAAAGCGCAGATCATCAGATCTACGCTTTCAATCACATTCCAACGACAGCTGAGAAAGGTTGCAGCTGCTAGGCTCGACAAGCCTTGCACGAATGAGCGTACTCCTTGTACGTGATTTCGTCAAGGCGCAGGCAGTAAACGACGCAGATGCGCCTTTATCTGCTGTCGTTACCGTTCTTCGCGGAAGTAGTTCAAGCCCAGGGACGCCGGCGGCTGCGCCTTCTTGTTCCCCACGATACTCGTGAAGATCAAGACCACGATGGTCATCACGTACGGCAATAGCTTGATGAGCTCTATCTGCGCGAAGGAGATGCCCTTGATAAAGCCTGCAGCAATGTACAAACCGCCGAAAATGATGGAACCGGGGATGGCGAGAGCGGGACGCCACAGCGTGAAGATGACGAGCGCGATAGACAGCCAGCCGAAGCCCTCGAGGATATACTCCCAGTTGCCGCCCATATAGTCCATGATGGTGAAAAGACCGCCGAGTGCGGCGATGCCTGAGCCGATGATGGTCGCCACGTATTTATACGCAGTAACGTTCACGCCCGCGGCGTCTGCCGTAGCGGGGTTCTCGCCCACCGCGCGGAGATGCAAACCTATACGCGTCCTATTCAAAATGATCTGCGTAGCGATGGCGATGATGATGGCAAGATATACCAATACGCCGTGCGACAGGAAGACCTGTACGAACCAATTCGTGCTGTTGATCCCGAAGAGTGAAGTGTAATACTTGCTCGCTCTGCCGAGTATCATGGATTCCGCACGGATACCATTCATAAAATGTCCCGCAAGACCGACGCCAAGGGTTGTGAGGGCAAGACCGGTGACATTCTGATTCGCACGGAGCGTCACGGTCATAAAGCTGTAGAGAACGCCCATTAACCCACCCGCGACCAACGTAGCGAGAAGAGGCAAGAAGACGAGAAGGAATCCGGACGCCACCTCTGCTTTCAATAGACGGAAAACTGTAACACAGCCGACCGCGGCGCCCACGCTCATAACGCCCGGGATGCCGAGGTTCAGGTGTCCGCTCTTCTCGGTGATGATCTCTCCGGTGGAGCCGTAGAGGAACGTTGCGCTGAGTTTTAGAGAACTGGCAAGGAACGTAACGAAAGCCATCTCTTATTCCTCCTTTGCCGCGTCATCAGACGCAGCCACGTCTTCCGCAGGTGTCTGCGGTGCTTCCTCGGGCGGGGTGGTATCCGCCAAGGCGGGCGTTTCGTCGGATCCTTCCGCTGCCCCTGCCTCTTGAACGGGGGCGACGGCGGACTTCTCGGAACGACTGCGGAAAATGATCTTATAGTTGATAAAGAATTCGCACCCGATGATCATCAGGAAGGCAACGCCCGTGACCACCTGCGAGAAGAAACTATTCGTAACACCGTTCATCGTCATGACCTCGTCCATACCTTTGGAGAGGAAGACGACGAGCAAGGACGTGAAGATCATCCCGATGGGGTTGAACTTCGCCAGCCAAGAGACGAGGATCGCCGTGAAGCCTCTGCCGCCCGCTGTCGTACTGCTGACGGTGTGGTTGATACCCGCCACGAGCAAGAATCCGGTGATACCACAAATGATACCGGAGACGATCAAGGTGCGGATGATGACCTTCTTGACGTTGATGCCGATATAGCGCGCGGTATTCTCGCTCTCACCGACGACGGTGATCTCATAGCCGTGCTTGGTGTATCTCAAATAAGTAAACATCAGCGCCGTCATGACGAGCGCCACGATGATGCTGAACCAGAAATTATCACCGCCGATCTTTGGTAAATGACCGAAATCCGACGGGGTCAAAATGCCCGTGCCGGAGGGCGCCCATATCTTGATGGCGTATAAAATGATCTGTATCGCCACATAGTTCATCATTAGGGTGAAGAGGGTCTCATTCGTATTCCATTTCGCCTTAAACAGCGCGGGAATGACAGCCCATATTGCTCCGCCGAGTAGTGCCGCGATAAGACTGACAAGTAGAAGCAACCCGTTGGGGATCTTCCCGCCGAGATAGAAAATGCACACCATACAGCAGAAAGCGCCCATCAGCACCTGCCCTTCCGCACCGATATTCCAGAACTTCATCTTGAAAGCGGGGGTCACCGCAAGGGCGAAAAGAAGCAAGATGGCGAGGTCGCGCAAAAGACGCATGATCTTAAACTTGGTACCGAATGCGCCGGTAAGCATATATCCGTACACGTTTAACGGATTCACTCCGTAAGCGATCCAGGTCAGAATGCCTATGAGCACGAAGGAACTTAGGACGGTGACTATGCGCACGACCCAGGGGAGCCAAGCCGATTGATTTGTGCGTTTCACCAAACGAAAAAGAGGTTCTCGTATTTTCTTTTGCTCAGTCATTGTTCGTTCCCTCCTCTTCCGTCGTTTCGGTGTTCGTGCCCTCTTTCGGCGTTTTCGATTCGGACGTCTGTCCGAGCATATCGGCGACGGCTTCCGCTTCCGCGCCGGATGCGCGGCTCAGCATCAGCAAGCCGACTTCTTCTTTCGTCACTTTGCGCGCGTCCACGATTCCCGCCACTTTGCCGCCCGACAGGACGACGAGGCGATCCGCCAAGGCGAGCAGGACGTCGAGGTCTTCGCCGACGTACACGACGGCAACGTTGCGTTCTTTCTGCTGATTGAGCAGGTTATAGATCAAATAGGACGAATTGATATCCAACCCTCTGACGGGATATGCCGCCATCAGGACCTTCGGCGAGGAGGATATCTCACGCCCGACGAGCACTTTCTGCACGTTACCGCCCGAGAGACGACGGACGGGCGTCTGATCGCTCGGCGTCACCACTTCGAGGTCGTGGATGATGGTGTCGGCGAGGTTCTTGGGGCGCTTCTTATTCACGAAGATGGACTTGCCTTTGCGGTAAGAACGGAGCGCCATATTGTCCACGATGGACATATTCCCCACGAGACCCATATTCAGGCGATCCTCGGGAACGAAGGACAATTTAATGCCGAGCTCCTGTATCTCGCGGGGGGTGCGATGGCGAAGGTCGATGATCTCGTCTTCGTAGAAGAGGATCTGCTCCTCGTTGACGAGACGGATGATCTCCTTGTTGCTCTTGCCCGTGAGATCCACGCGGGTGCCGTCGGGATAATGGAATTTCCCCTCCCCCGCCATTTTCTTGATCTTCTTGAGGTCTTTATGGAAGAAGGTGACGGGCTTATTCTTCTTGGGATTATGGAAGATGATGCTGCCGCTCTCCACCTTTTGGAGACCTGCGATCCCTTCGAGGAGCTCTTTCTGCCCGTTGCCTGCGATGCCCGCGATGCCGAGGATCTCTCCGCCGTTGATGGTGAAGGAGACGTCGTCCACCGCCTTCAAGCCGTCGCGGTTTTTCACCGTCATATGCTCGATGATGAGGCGGGGCTTCGGATCCACGGGATCCTTCCTGTCGATATTCAGGTTCAGTTTCTTGCCCACCATCATATCGGCGAGCTCTTTCTCATTCGTGTCCTTGGTCTCCACCGTCGCGATGTGCTCGCCCTTACGGAGCACCGCCACGCGGTCGGAGATCTCCATGACCTCGTTGAGCTTATGGGTGATGATGACGATGGATTTGCCGTCTTTCTTCATCTCGCGGAGAACGTTGAAGAGGGTCTTGATCTCCTGCGGGGTCAGGACGGCGGTCGGCTCATCGAGGATGAGGATATTCGCGCCGCGATAGAGCACCTTGATGATCTCCACTGTCTGCTTCTCCGAGACCGACATCTCGTGGATCATTTTATTCGGGTCTATGATAAAGCCGTAGCGCGATGCCATCTCGCGCACGTCGGCTGCTATTTTCTTGATCGAGTAGTGTCCGTTGTCCTTCACGCCCAGCGCGATATTCTGCGCGGCGGTAAAGACGTCTACCAGCTTGAAATGTTGGTGCACCATGCCGATCTTTAGGGCGTAGGCGTCTTTCGGACTTTTTATGGTCACCTCTTCCCCGTTTACGAAAATTTGTCCGCTATCGGGGTAATAGATGCCCGCAAGCATATTCATCAGGGTGGTCTTGCCGCAGCCGTTCTCGCCGAGCACGGACAATACTTCCCCTTTGCGAATATCGAGGTTCACCTTGTTATTCGCGATCACCGAGCCAAAGGTCTTGGTGATATTCTTCATTTCGATTGCGTTTGTGATTCCCATGGTTCTATAGTAACAAATGCACCTCTCGCGAAGAGGTCCTTCGCGAGAGGCTTTTTACAAATGGTCAGAGGCGAAGGGGTCTCCTTCGCCTCGATGATGATGAAAGGGATGTTTTTTATTACATCTTGCTGTTCAAGAGCGTGATGCCGTCGATCTTGATGTCGAAGTACGGAGCGGAGCGGAACTTGGACTCTTTGAAAGCGCCGTCTGCAACGACTTCGGTCTCACCGATATAGTCGCCGAGATCGTCAACGTCGGCGATGTAGCTCGTCAGCTTCTTGTTCGCGTCGACGGTCGCGCTCGTGTTCGTGCCGAAGTCGCCTTCTGCACCCGAGGGCGGGACGATGGTGACGGTGAAGGTGTTGGTGTCGAATACGTTGATCGTGCCGTCCATAAGCTTCGCCTTGACTTCCGCGATCTTATCTGCGGTGCCTGCGGCAGCGGCAGTGGTGTTCACGTCGGTGAGAACCACGGATCCGTCAGCAATGGTGCCGGTGTAGTCGGTCGGGATAGCGGTGCCATCCTGCGCAGCCTTCATAATGAGTTTGAAGTAGGGCACCCAGTTGATCCTGGACGCGACGATGAAGGTGTTGGGGCAAGCCTTAATGGTGCTGCCGTTGTAAGAAACGTTGGGAACGCCCGCAAGTTCACAAGCGGAGGGAGCGCCCATGGAGTCAGCGTGCTGGCTGATGAGTACGCAGTTCCTGCTCATCAGATTCTCGGCGGCAGCCTTTTCAAGGGCGATGTCGAACCAGGAGCCTGTGAACTGAACTTCCATCGTGACAGAAGGGCAGATGCTCTTCGCACCGAGGTAGAAAGAGGTGTAACCGGAGATAACTTCCGCATAGGTGTAAGCACCGACGTAACCCATCTTGGCTTGTTCCGCGGTGATCGTGCCTGCGGCGATCATTTCATTGAGCTTCATACCTGCAGCAACGCCGGCGAGATAGCGACCTTCGTAGATGGAAGCGAACGCGTTGTGATAGTTGGCAAGCTTCTCAGTGTGAGCCTTGGTGCCCGTCGCGTGGCAGAACTGAACGTCCGTGTACTCTTTGGCGGCTTGGATCATGTATTTCTCATGACCGAAGGAGTCGGCAAAGATCATTTTACAGCCCATTTCGGCGAGCTCTTTAGCGGTCTCGTAACAAGCGGTGTCCTCATCGATACCGGTCTTGATGATGACCTGGCTGTCTTTGAGGCCGAGCTCCTTAGCGGCGTCTTTGGCTGCCTGGATGAAGTTGTTGTCGTACGTAGAGGACTCGTCATGCAGACAAATGATACCGACCTTGAACTCGTCTGAACCGGAGCAAGCTGCGAAAACAGCTGCGAAGGATGCGAGGATCGCGATCACTAAGATGATGGTAAGTATTTTTTTCATATTTTTTCCTCCCTTGCCTTTCGGCAAAAATTTAATCGAATATTATTTCGCCCGCACGCATTTCCTTAATACACGCGAGAGAATAGACGGGCACGCCCTTCGCCTCGATGAGCGCCCTGCCGCCTTGGTGCGCCTTCTCGATGGCGGCTACGAAGCCGACCGCCTTGGCGCCTGCCTGTTCCACGAGAGAGAGGAGACCCATCGCCGCGTTGCCGCTCGCGAGGAAGTCGTCCACGATGAGGACCTTGTCCGCCGCCGAGAGATATTCATTGCTCACCAGCACCGTATTCTCCGTCTTGTGGGTATAAGAAAAGACGGGAGCCGTATAGACCCCGTCCGAGATATTGAGAGTTTTGCTTTTCTTGGCGACCAACACAGGGAGACCCATAGCCTGTCCCGCGGCGAAAGCGATCGCGATGCCGGAAGATTCCACGGTCAGAATGAGGCTCGCACCCGAATTCGCGAACTGCTTCGCGATGTCCTTCCCGAGCGCGGTGATGAGCGCGGTGTCCAAACGGTGGTTCAGAAAGCCGTCCACCTTGAGGATATCCCCCGCCAGCACTTTACCTTCACGTAAGATCTTGTCTTCCAGTAGTTTCATAGCACCGCTTCTGCCCTCAGGCCCTACAAAAGAAACGAAAAAGCAAGTTAACACCTGTAACTTGCTTGCCAATAACTACCAAACGCCGTGACGTTGTCACGATTGTCCCAATAGTCGCACTTGTGGCTGTGCGGTAGAAACTCAAGGGCCATTCATCCTTGATTATATTGGCATATTCTTTTGTTGATTCCATTGTAATATAGCGGGCGGCGGAAAGTCAAACAATTTGCGTTGCTATAAAAAATTCTTTTTTAGCGACTGTATATATACGGGCATATGCTTCACTAACTCGATCGTCAGGCATCACGTACGGCAAGTACGCCCGGGCCTGCCTCCTCGGAGAGCGTTTGCCTCTACCCGTTTCTCTACAGTCGCACAAAGGGTGCAAAAAGCAGTTTGCCTCACGCGTTTAGTATATCTGTGAAATCTTTAAAAACGCAAAGCGTAAACCTCCCCGCGGCGCGGGGCGCAAATCCGTTGGCTTCGCAGAAGGGGGCAGATGTAGATCGCTACCGTCTCTGAATCCACGCATTCCCGATCTGCCAAAAGATCGGCATGGTCTTTATAATAAATCACGAGACGATGGCTAAGATCCGCGGCGGCGGAGAACTTTCCGTTGGCTTCGTAGAAGGGCGCAGATGCAAGGCTCGGCAAGAAGCGGCGAATGAGCGTACTCATTGTACGTGATTTCGCCGCGACGCAGACAGTAAACGCCGCAGATGCGCCCTTATGCGAAGCCAACTAAGCGCATTCGATGAGCATCTTATCAGCCACCAGTGCGATGAATTCCCCATTCGTCGGCTTCTCATTCCCCGAATACACCTTCACCCCGAAGATCTGATTGATATTCTCGATCTTCCCTTTATTCCACGCCACCTCGATCGCGTGTCGTATCGCCCTCTCCACTTTGCTCGCCGAGGTGTCGAAGCGGTTCGCGACCTCGGGATAGAGCCTCTTCGTGATGCTATTGATGATGTCGGGGCACGCCACCGCCATTTTGATGGCTTCGCGGAGGAACTGGTACCCTTTGATATGCGCGGGGATGCCGACGGAGATGAAGATGTTCGTGATGCGCTCGTCCAGCATCTTGTTTTGCACGGGGCGGACGGGCGGCAGGTCGGCATTCTCGAAGAGCTCGTCGATGCGATTTTTTAGGGAGAGGAAGCTGACGGGCTTCAGCATATAGCCTGCGGCGCCGCCCTTGATCGCGCGAGCGGCGTACTCGTCTCCGCCTATGGCGGAGAGCACGATATATTTCGCCTTCGACCCGCTGAGCCGCGCTTCGGTCATCACCTCGAGCCCGTCTGTCTCGGGCAAGATCATGTCGAGGATCACGACGTCGGGCTTGGTGCGCAGGATCTCGCGAACGCCCTCGGTGCCGGAGGTGGCTGTCCCCACCACTTGATACCCGCGTTCGGACGTGAAGAAAAATTTTACGGACGACAAGAATTCAGGGTCGTCGTCCACGACCACGATGGAAATGTCTCTCATAATGAAACTCCTATTTGCGTTTCGTTTCGTCAAAAAACCATGGATTTCTCCGATTACGGCGTAATTATAGCAAATCCCGATCGATCTTGCAAGAATTATGGGTGTAATTTTGTACAGAATTATGCAACAATGTGTCGAAAAACGGCATTTTGTACAAAATTGACAATGCCGTATGGCGCCACCGGCGCCTCGTTGTCACGCAGAGGCGACAAAAGCCGACGTGTAGCGGCGCTACGTGGACCTGCGACGCAGAACATATTCCAATGCGGAATGCGGAACTGAGACGCTACGCTTTAATTAGGAATT
>JAFTBD010000120.1 GCA_017455385.1 Clostridia bacterium | reverse complement strand
TTCTTTTCTTCCCCCCGCTCTCGACCGTGCTCGGCGCGGTGCGTACCCTGACGATATGGGTATTTCTTTTCATCGGTACGCGCTATTTCATCGTTCACTACACCCACGACTACGACAGGAAAGCGCTTGCCGTGGCTCTCTCCGTCATCCCCTTCGTCCTCGTCGGGTTGACGCTTCTTCTTACGATATGGGGGTTGACGGCATGAGAAAGGTATTATTGATCGTTTTGGCATTTATCTTGCTTTTCGCGTTGTCCGTCCCCGCTCTCTCTTCGGCGGAAGGACTCACGCCCTATGGCTACGCTTCGGCTTTTGCCACGGCGTATCCCGAGCGCTCTGTCCTCAGCGGGAATGAGAAGGCGGCTTCGACTTATCTCGCGAGCTTTTTGCAGACCCTCGGTTATCGCGTGGAAACGCCGTCGTTTACCTACCGTTACACCGCGGTGGATACCTCTGCCGCCGTCACTTCGGAGTATCGTCACGTGCTCGGCTTCAAAAATAACGGGAGAGGGAAGAGCATCGTGATCGGCACCTATTACGGCGGCTACGATCCCGATACGGGTACGACCGCGGGGCAGGGTGCGGAGGCGGCGCTCTCGGTCGGCGCGCTGATGTATGTCGCCGAGGCGCTCGCGTCCTACACCGAGTACGACCTCGTCATCGCCTTCTGGGGCGGTCTCTCGGTCTCCGACTTCGACGCGACGAAGTGCGGCGTGGATCTCAAGGATATCGCGCTGTATATCGGGCTCGACGGTGTCGCCGCGGGGACGAATGATTATGAATACTGTGACGACGTGCCGCGTTCGCACGAGACCTATTTCAGAGAGGTCATCGAGGAGGCGAATGCGCCTATCCTCCCGCCTCCGACTTATAAGCGTTCGACGCTTCTGCTCATTTCGAGCGGCTCTTATCAAAATACTCATCTCGGACTGCTCGGCGTGAACCGCGATTTCCTGAATGAGGACGTTCCCTGCATCGCTTTCGTGGGCGGTGCCTGGTCGTATGACGTCGGGCTGTATCGCTATGAAGGGAAGGCGGAGATCGCGGGCACGAATGAAGATACTTTCGAGACCATCGACAAGAGAAACGGCGGACGGGAGAATACCGAGACGCGCCTTCTCACCGTCTCGAATGTCATCGTCACCGCTTTGCGGGGCGAGGGGCTCTCCGCGGCGCTCGATGCGACTCGGAAGGAAGTGTCGGGAGCGGATCTCGACAGCTCTCTCGCTTATTATCTCATCACCTTCATCGGGGCGGGCGTTATCATCGCGCTCTTCGTTCTCTTGATCGTGAAGAGCAGCAAGACTCGCCGCGAGGAAGTATGGGAAGGCGAGGGCAGAGAGCCTGGAACGCAGGACACCGAGACCCCGCCCGTTTATAAGAGTCCTTTCAGCGAGTTCGATCCGGACGACGATCCCCCTCAAGGCGGGGAGGATAATGGGGACGACGTATTCAGATTTTGATACGTTTTGCTTTATTTTTTCCGCGTGCTATATTATACTTATGGCATAGATAGTAAGAGGTGTACTTATGGATGCGCTAACGAATTATTTCAAGAATCTCGGTTGGGTGTCGATCGCGGATGCGGTGGTGCTCGTCGTCTTCCTGATCTCCGTGATGGTCTTCTTCTTCCGCAAGAAGAATTACCGTGTCGGTGTATTTCTCGTCTTGTACGCATTGCTCTTCGTCGGTATGGACGTTTGCGTGGGGATCTTCGATTTGAAAGCACTCTATTTCACGCGGGAGATCATGCGCTATCTCGCCATCATCTTCATCGTGGCGAGCGCGGTGGTGTATCAGTCCGATCTCAAACTCCTTTTCGCGAAGATCGGCGGGCAGAATGAGGAGAACGTCTATGCGAAGCTCCACAATACGAGGGACGAGGACGACCTGCGTTACGCCTCGGGCGAGATCGTCAAGGCGTGTCAGAACCTCGCGAAGAATAATATCGGCGCTCTCATTGTCGTATGTCCGACCATCATCTCGTCCAATATGTTGGATACCGGTATTCGCCTGAATGCCGTCCTGTCCGCGCCGCTCCTCGAGAGCATTTTCAATACGCACGCACCCCTGCATGACGGCGCCGTCATCATCAAGAATAATGTCGTCCTCGCCGCCGGGTGCTTTCTGCCTCTCTCGCAGAACCCCGCGATCAGCAAGGACCTCGGCACCCGCCATCGCGCCGCGATCGGTATCACCGAAGAGAGCGACGTTTTGACCATCGTCGTCAGCGAGGAGACGGGTATCATCAGCTTGGTGCAGAACGGTGAGATCAAGCGTTACATCACGGGCGAGAAACTTATGGACGCTTTGGACGACGCTTTCGGCATCACCGATATCAGCAGAAGGAAAACTCGTACATTCGGAAGAGGTGGCAAGAAATGACAGACGAAATCATCGCGGTCCCACGTGTCCTTCTCCCTAAAGAAGGCGTGGACCTCGAGAAGTGGGCGGTGATCGCTTGCGATCAGTTCACTTCGCAGGGAGATTATTGGAAGAAGCTCCGCGACTTTTGCGGAGACGTCAGCGCGCTGAATATCATTTTCCCCGAGTATTATCTCGATAAAGGGGATATGCAGGAGCGCATCCGTTCCATCAACGATCATATGACGAAATACCTCACGCAGGGCATCTTTCGCGAGGTGAATGGTTTCATCCTGACGGACAGGGTGACCTCTTACGGGCATCGTCGCGTGGGGCTCATCGCCGCCGTCGACCTCGATGCTTATGACTTCAAGACGGGAAAGCTCCCCATCCGCGCGACGGAAGCCACCGTGCAAGAGCGTCTGCCCGTGCGTATCAAGATACGCCGTGACGCCACGTTGGAGCTTCCGCACGTTCTTCTCCTCATCGACGACGAAGCGCGCACGGTCATCGAGCCTGCGCTCTCCGAGGTCACGGAGGACGATCTCCTTTACGACACCGATCTCAATATGTCCGGCGGACACATCAAAGGCTACCTCGTGAAAGACTCGGAGAAGGTGCGTTCCGCCATCCTCGCTCTCGCCGATCCCGCGCGTATGAAGACGCGTTACGGCATCGACGAGCCTTTCGTCTTCGCGGTAGGTGACGGCAATCACTCCGTTGCCACGGCGAAGCTCCTGTGGGAGGAGCTCAAGCCCACCCAATCGGAGGAAGAGAGACGCTGTCATCCCGCTCGCTACGTGCTTGTCGAGATCGTGAATCTTTATGAGGAAGACCTTCTTTTCGAGGCGATCCATCGCGTGATATTCGGCGCGGGGCTCTCCTTTATCGAAGAAATGCAGAAGTCGCTCTCGGGCGACGGGCACGTCACCATCCTTTACCGTGACGAGATGTACGGCGTAAACGTGCCGAAGGTCGCCGCCGAAGCGGTGAAAGCGATCCAAGGCTTCATTGATACATATATCCGAGAGCACGAAGGCGTATCGGTGGACTACATACACGGCGACGCGAACCTCTCGGAGGTGGCGGCGCACGACGGCGTGGCGATATTCATGCCCGTGATGGAGAAGAGGGACCTTTTCCCTTACGTGGTGAAGCACGGCGCTCTCCCTCGCAAGACCTTCTCTATGGGAGAAGCGGAAGAAAAAAGATATTATCTTGAATGCAGAAGCATCAAGTAAGAAAAAAAGGAGTTAAGGTATGAAAGTATGTAAATTCGGCGGCAGCAGCATGGCGTCGAGTGAGACGATCAAGAAGGTCGCCGCCGTCATTCGGTCGGACGACAGCCGCAAATACATAGTGGTATCCGCCCCGGGCAAAAGGTTCTCGGGTGATATCAAGATCACGGACAGTTTGTTGAATACTTTCGCGGAGAGCAAGAAGGGCGGGAATATCCATGCGCTCCTTGCTCCCATCAAGGCGCGTTTCGTCGAGATCGCGGAGGGACTCGAGGTACAGGACAAGGTGGACCTTGAGAGCATTTTCAAGGAGATCGAGGCGGGCATCGCCGCTTCTTCTATCCCCGATTATGCCGCGGCACAGGGCGAACGTCTGTCCGCGATGCTTCTCGCGGCGTATCTCGGTTTTGAGTTCGTGGACGCGAAAGAGGTCGTCCGTTTCTCGGATAACGGCTCTTTCAATGCGGAATACACCAATGACGTCGCCCGCAAGCACCTCCTCGCGAAAGAAAGCGGCGTCGTGATGCCCGGTTTCTACGGCAGTACGTCCGTCGGTCAGATCCGCACCTTCTCGAGGGGCGGCAGCGACGTGTCGGGAGCCATCGTGGCGCGCGCCGTCAAGGCGGACATCTACGAGAACTGGACGGACGTGAATGGCTTCCTCACCGCGGATCCCCGCATCGTGGAGAATCCGCGCAAGATCCCCGAGCTCTCGTATCGCGAGCTGCGCGAGCTGTCCTATATGGGCGCGAACGTATTGCATCCGGAGAGCATCTTCCCCGTGCGCAAGGCGAATATCCCCATCAATATCAGGAATACCTTCGAGCCGGAGAACCCCGGAACGATGATCCTTCCGGGCGTTATTCAGCATGACAGGCTCATCACGGGCATCGCGGGCAAGAAAGGCTTTGTCAGCATCCTCATCGAGAAGTCGATGATGAATAATGAGATCGGCTTCACCCGCAAGCTCCTCTCGGTCTTGGAGAACCTCAATATGAGTTTCGAGCACCTGCCGAGCGGCATTGATACGATGAACCTCATCCTTTCGGGCAGCGAGATAGGCGGCAAACTGCAGGAACTCATCGGCGGCATTCGTGAGGCGGTCAGCCCCGACAGGGTGGAAGTGCAGAGCGACCTCGCCCTCATCGCCACCGTGGGTCACGGTATGGCGTATAGGCCGGGCACCGCGTCGAGGCTCTTCACCGCGCTGTCGCGTGCCGGTGTCAATATCAAGATGATCGACCAAGGCTCCAGCGAGATGAATATCATCGTCGCCGTGAAAGGGGACGACTACGAGAGAGCGATCAACGCGATCTATGAAGAATTTATCAACTGAGAGGATAAAGCAATGATTTATGCAGGTGTAGACGTAGGCGGAATGAGTATCAAGTGCTGTCTGGCGACAAAAGAGGGTGAGATCCTCGTGAAGGACAGCTTCAAGACCAAGGAAGGCATCACTTGTGTCGAGATGGCGGAACAGATATCTTCTTTTCTCAAAGAGCTCGCGGCGCGTATCGGCGTGTCCTTCGATGAGGTGGCGTCCATCGGTATCGGTACCCCGGGCACGGTAGACGGCAAGAAGGGCGTCATCGTTTATTCCAATAATATCAAGCTGGAGCGCGCCCCCATCGTCGCGGATATGAAGAAATTCGTGTCCTGCCCCGTTTTCGTGGAGAATGATGCCAATGCCGCCGCTCTCGGCGAAGTCTTGTTCGGTGCGGCGAAAGGCGCGGAGAATGCGCTCCTCATCACGCTCGGCACGGGTGTCGGCACGGGCATCATCGCGAACGGCAAAATGATAACGGGTAAGGGTGGCGCAGGCGCAGAAGGCGGTCATATGAGACTGAAACTCGGCGGCGAGCCTTGTAGTTGCGGCAATAAAGGCTGCTATGAGGCGTATGCCTCCGCTACGGCGCTCCTTCGTCAAACGGCGCGCGTGGCGGCTCGTCGTCCGGATAGCCTGCTCGCCAAGATGTGGCAGGAGAAAGGTCCATCGGGCATCGTCCCCTTCGACGCGGCGAAAGCAGGGGATAAAGCGGGCGTCAAGGTCATTCGTGACTACGTCAATTACGTCGCGCAGGGACTCGCTTCCCTCGTGAATGTCTTCCGTCCCGACGTCGTGCTCATCGGCGGCGGCATTAGCAACCAAGGGGACTATTTCATCAAGAAGGTATCCCGCAGGATGAATGCGCTCCTCTACGGAGCGGGGGTGAACCCGAGGACGAAGGTGAAGGCGGCGGGACTGCTGAATGACGCGGGGCTGTATGGGGCTTTGGCGCTGGCCCTGCAAGGCGAGCGCGCATAAACAGCGTATAGCGGCGCACCTACTTCGCTAACTTCCTGCGTCGTTGGGCATCACGTACAAGGAGTACGCTCAGACCCGCCTCCTCGGAGAGCGCTCGTATCTGCACCACTCTCCGCTGTTTATCTTGTTATATAATAAGCTAACTAAATCTCAACGGAGCGGCAGCGACACCTCAACTCCTCACTCCTCACTCCTAACTCCTAACTTGTCTTCGGCATCTGCACTCTTCTCCATTCGCGCAATGGAAAGGATCGGAGAGCGTTTGCCTTCACACCGTTCTACGCGCCTACACCCCGAAATATCTGTTGATATTTCAGGGACCCCAACGGCGCGTCCGCGCTCGCTTACGTAGGGAAAAAGGCGTTGCTTGATTCGATCATAAATCGCGTAGCGTCACCGCAATTCCGCATTTCGCATTTCGCATTCCGCATTGAAAAAGTGAACGTGCTTACGCAGTGAATTACACTTCGTGCGTGAATTGACCGCAGTTGCGGTCGTGAATTCTCGAGCAGAGCTCTCCGTGAATTGACGGCATAGCCGTCATTGCGGATAAATATATCCATAATGCGCGCGTCGAGCATGCGATTCATGCGCCAAAGGCGCAGTTCATGGCGAAAGCCAATTCATGACCGTTAGGTCAATTCATCCATTCTCGGCGCACCTTCATTCCTAATTCCTAATTCCTAATTCCGAATTCCGCATTATTCGACCTCCGACACTTGCATCGGAGGTCGATATTCTTTCCCGCTCGTGAGGATGCTGAAGATGATCCGCACCATCTTCTTCATTCCGTGAGAGAGGGCGACGAAGAAGTGTTTGCCTTCGGCGCGCTTTTTGTCCACGTAGGCGCGCATGATGGGGTCGGTGATATAGGCGGCTTTTGTCGCTTGGAAGACGGCGTTGCGGAGATAGCGGGAGCCTTTCTTCACCATCGGCGTGCGTGTGAGCAGGTACTTGCCCGATTGATAGATCGTCGGTTCGCACCCGACGAAGGCGAGGAGCTTCGCGGGGGTCTTGAAGTTCTTGATGTTGCCTATCTCGGAGAGGATGGCGGCGCCGGTATTGACGCCGATGCCGGGAATGGTCAGAATGGGGGTGTCGAGGCGGGAGAGGATGGTCTTGAGCCGTTCTTCGAGCGCGTCCAATTCATCTTGGAGAAAGGAGATCTGTTTCGCGAGGTGTTTCAGTTCGAATGCGTCCCCCGCGTTCGCTCGCCCGATGCTCGTCTCGGCGGCTTCAATGAGGTCTCCCGCTTTCTTGCCGTAGTGCCCGCGCGACAGTTTGTCGAGGGACTTTATCAGGGTGTCTCTGTCTGTTTTCAGCACGTCTTTCGGGGATGGGTACTTGACCAGTAGGTCGATGGTGGTCTTGTAGTTCACGTTGAATATCGTCTCGAATTCGGGAAAGACGATCTGGAGAACGCGCCTGTAGCGATTCTTCATCGTTTGCATCGTTTTCAGCACGCGATAGCGGTATCGCGTCAGCGATTTCAGCGTGTTGATGTCGGAGAGGATGTGCCGACGCTTGTCCACCTCGGTCTCCGCCGTCACTTCCGCGATGAAACGCGCGTCGCTTTTATCCGTCTTGGTATTGCGCAGGGAGCGGCTCTTTCTGTACATATTCACCGTCAACGGATTGAGCGCCACGACGGTCAGCTTGTTTTCTTTCAGGAAGGTGTAAAGATTTTGCGAATAATGCCCCGTGTATTCCAACCCGATCTTGACCTCTTCCTTCCTTTTACGCAGACGCTTTACCGTCTCATAGAAGGCTTGGAAGCCTTTTGCGCTGTTCGCGAAGGTGTAGTTGTCGAGTAATATCTCGCCATCCTCCCTGACGATGTGACAGTCGTGTTTGTCTTTTGCTACGTCTATTCCTATGTATATCATATAGTTTCCTCCTTTTTATAAAAAATGCGACGGATCGCTCCGCCGCATACACCCTTGATGCCGTATCCTCCTGTAAAAACGACTTGCGTTAGGTATTGAAAAAAACCGGATATCGAGAATGCACGGGTATTATAGCACAGCATCGCCGTGCCGTCAAATATGAAGGATGTTTCATATTTTTTCCTAAAACGCTTGCAATCTTTCTTTTGCGGTGCTATGATAATACCGAAGACCCCACCCCGAGGGGGAGGGGGTACCGGGAGGAACGTTATGAAAAAGACCGAAATGAAAACGACGAGGAATGACGAATTCAATATGAAGATGATGAATGCGCTCCTTACGTGTCAGGGGCACATAGCCGCCATCGCCAAGATGCTCTCCGCAGGCAAAAGCTGTGAGGACATCCTGATGCAGATCTCCGCGGTGGACAGCGCTATTCGGAAGGTCGGCAAGCAGATCCTCATCAATCATTTGGAGCATTGCGTCAAGGAAGGCGTGGAAACGGAGAAGATTCCATCGCGTCTTTCGGGAAGCTGTTGGATCGCTATTTGTTGAATTAAAGAGGTGCCTATATGGAGAAAGAACGTCATCACGAAGAAGGTCACGAGTGCTGCTGTCATTCCGATGAGCCTACGCGGGAGCCGGAACACGGATGCTGCTGTGAGCACGAAGCGAAAAAAAACAAGCCCGAGCTGAGCCCTTGCTGCTCGCACGAACACGAAAAACACGCCTGTCATTCGCACGAACGTCACGAGGAACACGGCGGTTGTTGCTGTCACGCAGAACGTGAGGAGCACGGCGCCTGCTGTTCGCATGATCACGAACACTACGGCGGATGCGGCTGTTGCGGCGGCGAGGAGAAGGAGGAGAAAGGCTACGTCAGGATCATTATTTTACTCGTGAGCCTTGTATCTCTCGTCCTCAGTTTCATCGACCTGTATGAGAAAACGGGGCTTATTTTCTTTCATTATTTTGACTTCGCCTGGATCGCTGTGATCCTCGCGGGGTATTCCATTTTCCGCGGGGCGATCGCGTCGCTCTCCCGCAAAAAATTGACGTCGAAGATCCTCATTTCCCTCGCGATCCTCGCGGGTGTCGCCTTGGAGATCACCCGTCTCGCCGCCCCCGATCTCGTCGGTTCTCATCACGGAGAGAGTTACGTTTTCGCGTCGGGCGAAGTGGCGTTTTTAATGTATCTCGGCGAATGGATCGAGGATCTGACGGTCAAGAAGAGTCGCAGCGGCATCGAGAAGATGATGTCCCTCGCGCCCGCCACGGTGGAGCTCGCCTTGGATGATATGACCACGCGCACCGCCCGCGCGGAGAGCGTACAGGTGGGAGACCTCGTCCTCGTGCGTCCGGGCAGCGCTATCGCCGTGGACGGCGAAGTGGTGTCGGGGTCCTCTGCGGTGGATGAGTCGGTCATCACGGGCGAGAGCCTTCCCGTGGAGAAGACGGTCGGCAGTCTCGTTTACGGCGGCACGATGAATACGAATGGGATGCTGAAAGTCCGCATCACGAAGAAACGCGAAGATATGTGGATCGGCAAAGTGACCGAACTGATGCGCGAGGCGGAGGGCAAGCGCGCCCCCATCGCACGCATCGCGGACAAATGGGCGGGCTATATCGTCCCTGCCGCCTGCATCCTCGCCGTGCTCGTTTTCTTGGTCTGTTTCTTCATCCCGAGCGTTTCCGTCATCGATGCGGTGATCCGCGGCGTCACGGTGCTGGTGGTATTCTGCCCCTGTTCCTTGGCGCTCGCCACTCCGACCGCGATCGCGGCGGGTATCGGCGCCTTGGCATCCTCCGGCGTGATGGTGAAAAACGGCGGCGCTCTCGAGGAGCTCGCGAACGTGAAATATCTATGTCTCGATAAGACGGGCACCCTCACGAAAGGGGAATTGTCCGTGAAGGAAGTGATGCCGAAGGGCGTCACCGAAGCCTACCTCCTGCGTCTTGCCGCTTCGGCGGAGCAGGGCTCGGAGCACCCCATCGCGAAAGCCATCGTCGCGGCATACGAGGGAGACTTCCTGCCCGTGACGGATCTCATCGCACAGGCGGGCGTCGGCATCTCCGCGCACGTAGACGGGAAAGAGGTGGAGATATCCTCTTTCGACCGTTCCCAAGACAGGATCGGCGATCTGCGCGCTCAGGCGGAGAATGCCGCTGAGGCGGGCGCTACCGTCGTATGCGTTTTCGAGGCGGGAGCTCCCATCGGAGCCATCGCCCTCACCGACACCTTGCGCGAGGAAGCGTCCGAGATGATCGAAGAAGTGAAGTCGCTCGGCGTCACCCCCGTTATGCTGACGGGCGACCATAAGGCGACGGCGGCGAATGTGTCTGCGGCGCTCGGGATCAAGGAATACAAGTATTCCCTGCGTCCGGAGGAGAAGACCGCGATGATCGCCTCCTATAAAGGGCAGGGCAAGACCTGTATGGTCGGCGACGGCGTGAATGATGCCCCTGCGCTCGTGACGGCGGACTGTTCCGTCTCCATCGCGTCGGTCGGACGTGAGATCGCCGTGGAGTCTTCGGACGTGGCGCTTATGGACGGCAAGATCCGTAAGATCCCGCGCCTCATCCTCTTCTCCCGCCGCATCCTACGCACCATCAAAGGGAATATCATCTTCGCGATGACGGTGAATCTCATCGCCGTGGCGCTCTCCGCCTTAGGCATTCTGACGCCGGCAACGGGCGCCATCGTGCATAACGGCACGTCCATTCTGGTCGTTCTCCATTCCGCGCTTCTCCTCATCATCGGCAGACGTTTGGCAGGGGCGCCGAAGAAGGCGGCATAATTCGCCCGTATACTTTACATTTTTCTTCGAGCGTGGTATAATCCTTATTGCCGAAAGGCGAAGGAGCATTATGAAAGTTTGGAAGATCACGGCGCCCGACACGCTGTCTATGGAGGAAGTAACGGGGGACCTTCGTCCCGATCACGTGAAGGTGAAGGTCACGAAGCTCGGCTTGACCGGCGCGGACATCGCCGTTTACGAAGGCTCGGGCAAGGTCGCATTGCCCATCACTCCGGGACGTATCGCGACGGGCTATATCAGCGAGGCGAATGAGGGCAGTCGTTTCCGTAAAGGGGAGCGCGTCCTGTTGTCGCCTTATCTGAAGGATGCGAAAGGCAGGCTGAAGGTCATGGGCGTGGACACCGACGGTTATCTCGCGGATTACGTCGTCGTGCCCGAGTCCTCCGTGTATACGCTGCCCGAGAATATCTCGGAAGATATGGGCGTTTTCACCGAGTATATCAGCATCGCCGCCGGTCTGACGGACAGGCTGGATCTCAAGCACGAGCAGTACGTCGCCATCTTGGGCGCGAATGCTTTGGGACTCATATTCGCCCAGCTCGCCATCTATTATCAAGCCATCCCCATCATCATCGACAAGTCAGCCAAGCGCCTCGCGGAGGCGGAAGAATTCGGCATCTATTACCGCATCGATTCTTCCAAGCAGGACGTTCTTCGCCGTATCAAGCAGATCACCTGCGGTAAGATGGCGGATTGTACGATCTTCGAGTGCCGCTCCTCGCAGCAGCCTCAGCTCGCCTTCTCTTTGACGGCGGAAGGGGGCAAGGTGGGCATCGTCGGGTACGACACCTTCGTCGGCAAGCTCAATGCGGATATCTCCGCCATTATGGGCAGACAGCTCTCGGTCGTGGGTATCAATAACGGCGCCGCGGATATGAATGCGGCGATCAATCTTCTCGCGAATGAAGCGGTGAAAGTGGATGACCTCGTGGACAAGACGGTGGACTTCCTCGCCGCTCCCGCAGCCTTTACGGAAGCCGCGGACAGCGAGAATAATTATCTGAAGATACTGATCAAGTGTTAAGTGCAACGATAGAAAACGCCGAGCGTGTCGCTCGGCGTTTTTCGTTGTGATGAATGGCTCCCAAAGGAGCGTGAACTGCGTCGCCAACGCCTTGCACGCTTCGCGAACGATGTTGCCTAAAGGCAAAGGATGTTTTGCTAACACAGAAGGCGGATGAGATCCTTCGGCGCGACAAACGTCGCGCCTCGCTATTCGCCTGCGGCTCTACGCGGACC
>JAFTBD010000119.1 GCA_017455385.1 Clostridia bacterium | reverse complement strand
ATATTATCCCGAGATCGACACCTACAAGATCCACGCAGGGAAATACCTCGCCACACTGACCGGCTACGACTACGCCACCCATCATTTCGCGAACGGTGCGGCGCACGCGAGCGGCGGTGCGCTGTCTCTCCTGTATAAGCAGGGGACAGGCGCGATGATCGCGGGATCGGTCTATCGTTACGTGATGACCGAGCCGAATAATATGCAGTCTCCGACGGGCGGCAAGAAACACGCGAGCCTCCTCGTTCGCGCAGAATATGAGGAGGACGGCGTCAGGTACGCCACTTGCTTAGACCTCGGCGCCGAGATCAAGGTGCGCGGAGAAAAGAACGCGATCCTCGCTAACGTCATAGCGAAATGCGTCTCGGAGGACGGCAAGGGGGGGAAAGACGTCATTCTTTCCTATCGATTCGCGGCGGACGGCGTTACGGTCAAGGTGGGGAGTGCGGGCGAGAATGTCCGTTTCATCCTGCCCATCATAGAGAATACGGGGGAGATCCTCACGACCGCCCCCTATACGAAAGAGCCTGTTTTTTTTCTGACGGGCGGCTTCGCGGCGGAGGAATACACCTTTTCCCTCGCGGAAGGCGTCACGATAACGATACGATAAAGGAGTGTGAATATGAGAAAAATATTGACGGTAGTGCTCATCCTTGCGATGCTCTTGACGGTTGCGTTCATCGGCGGTTGTAAGAAGAAGGGGGACCTCGTGACCTACGACCCCTCGGATTACACCGAAGCCATCGACCTCACGAATTACGAGCAAGTCTATTTCGATGATTTCACGGGCGAACTCGACCGTAGTATTTGGGGCGACTGTCGCCAAGGCACCCGCCGCGACGGCTACTGGACGAAGAACCTCGCTTATACCGACGGCAACGGCAACCTCGTTATCCGCACCGAGAAGAGGGGGAGCCGCCGGTGCTCGGATACCAAGAGCAGACAGGTCGCGGGATATGACGGCAGTACGGTCAAGCTAACCTACGACGATTGCATTCCTTTCGGGCTCATCGCGGGAGATTTCGGAGATCGGGCGAATATCACCGCCCATACGACTGACCTCGTCGGCTATGTCATCGAGGGTAAATTCAATGATCTCGCCGCGTCCTTCGATACCTTTATGGGCGGCTATGAGCTCAGCGACACGGAGACCGCTCTCTATTCGATCTCGAGCGAAAAAGGCGGCGCTTACGGGGACTTCTACGCTACGGCGGCGGAACTCTACAGCTACTACGCTTTCGTACGGGAAGTGAAAGCGGTGGTGTCAAACAGAGAGAATAGCGCCCTCGTCGGACTGGATCGTCCCTTCGCGATGACCTTCGGAAAGGATGCGGCGTCCGGTCTTCGTTCGGTGTTGGCGTACCTCTTCGGTTTTGCGACTGAGGCGAGTTTCGTCGAGTGCGCGCAAGAGGTGGCGGCGACCTATGCGGATTATAAAGCGCGTTTGGCGGCAGGCGGCGCGGTGGATGCGGCGCTCGAGAACGGCTGTTTCCGCACGGAGAACGGGTCTTTCATATTCCCCGTGGCGATCCGCAATGATTCCGACATCGTTCTGACCTACGTCATCATCGGCACGGACGGGCACGTGTCCGTTTGGCTGAATGACGTCGAGGGCGCGCTCCGCATGACGAATTACAATGCCGACTATTTCACCGCGGCGACGGTGAACAACGAGACCTATTGCAAGAATATCCTCTTCGTCACGGGACCCGAGGGCATCTATTCGGGCGCCATCCGCACGATGGACTTCTACACCCACGGCTACGGCTATTACGAGATCCGTTGCAAACTCCCCTCGACGCCGGGACTGTGGCACGCCTTTTGGCTGATGTGCGGCGACGTCTATTCCGAGACGAATGGCAGCGCGGACGGCGTTGAGATCGACGTCTTCGAGTATCTGCCTGCGCGTGATTCCGTGAATTGTGCCCTGCATTGGGACGGCTACGACGACGCCCATCAAAACGTCCATATGCGTTTCGAGAAGACGGGCTTCGCGGACGGCAACTATCACACCTTTGGTGTGAGGTGGGACGAGGAGGGCTATGCCTTCTATATGGACGGCTACAAAGTCTGGACGACGACGGGCGACGGCATCTGCCCCTTGAACGGATATATGATCATCTCCACCGAATACGGCGAATGGGGCGACTGGGTGGGCACCCTTGCGGACGACTTCACCTCGCTCGACTGGGTGATCGACTACGTGAAGGTGTACGAGAAGAAGTAGTATAATGCGGAATGCGGAATGCGGAATGCGGAATTAATTAGGAATTAGGAATTATGGATATGTATCCATAATGCACCAAAGGTGCAATTCATGGAGCGAAGCGAGAATTCATGACCGTAAGGTCGATTCATTAAAAAAGGCACCTTGCCGAGAAGCAAGGTGCCTTGTTTGTTGTTCGAGATCTTCTTACGCCTTGAAGTTCTTGATGAACTTTGCCAGCTCGTTGAAGATGACGTCGAGTCCGTGTGCGCCCGCATCGGGATAGCCGATACTGCGCTCGCCGACCGTGCCCGCTCTGCCGAGGGTGGCGACGTGGGTCTTGGTGGCTTCCGCGCCGTCATGCGCCGCTTTGGCGCCGAGGTCGATGCCTTCTTGGAGGGTCTTGCCTTCCTGAGCCGCCTTGGTGAGCGCCATTGCGCAGGGTTTCAATGCGTCGACGAGAGTCTTGTCGCCGATCTCCGCGCCCTTGCCGAAGCTCTTCTTGCCCGTCTCGTAGACGCCGCGATTCGCCTCGGTGAAGAGGAATGCGAGGTCGGTGAGGTTGATCTCCTTCTTGCCGAGCATAGCTTTGCCTGCGTACTTGAACGCGCTGCCCCAGATAGGACCGGAAGCGCCGCCGCAGTATTCTTTGATGATCTCGGAGCAGCTGACGAGGAATTCGCCGATGTCGCCCTTCTTGCGGGTAGCCCAGTCGGCTTTGAGCTGTTTGAAGCCCTTCGCAATGCTCATGCCGAAGTCACCGTCGCCCATCTTGTCCGCTTCGCAGAAGGGGACTTCGTTTTCGATGATGACGTCGGCCATTTTGTCGACGATCTTAACGAAAGCGGCGGTGTTGATCGTTTCGCCGATCGCCGGGGTGCCTTCGACTTCGTAGACCGCGTTTGCGTCTTCTTCTTCCGCCGCGGCT
>JAFTBD010000118.1 GCA_017455385.1 Clostridia bacterium | reverse complement strand
CCGCGGAGCGGAACATCTTGATGTCGTAGTCGCCGGGAACGTTCTTATACAGTCCGTTGCCCCAACGCTCGGAGTGTCCCATCTTGCCGAAGACTCTGCCGTCGGGAGACGTGATGCCCTCCACTGCCGCGACGGAGCCATTCGGGTTATAGCGGATATCGTCGGTCGCCCTTCCCTCTATGTCCACGTACTGCGTGGCGATCTGTCCATTCCGAGCGAGCTCCTTCACGAGGCTGTCGCTCGCGATGAACCGACCCTCGCCATGCGAGATAGGCACGTTATAAACGTCGCCGACAGAGGTCTCGCGGAGCCACGGGGACATATTCGACACCACCCGCGTCCGCACGATCTTGGACTGGTGTCTGCCGATGGTATTGAAGGTAAGAGTCGGGCAATTCTCGTCGGTGTCGATGATCTTGCCGAAGGGCACGAGCCCGAGCTTAATGAGCGCCTGAAATCCATTGCAGATACCCGCCATCAAGCCGTCCCGTCTCTCCAACAGTTCGGTGACGTTCTCCTTGATCTCCGCATTGCGGAAGAAGGCGGTGATGAATTTGCCGCTGCCGTCCGGTTCGTCGCCGCCGGAGAACCCGCCGGGGATAAAGACCATCTGCGCCGCCCGTATCTTCTTCGCGAAGTCCGCGACGCTCCTTTGGATGCCGTCCTTCGTGAGGTTATTGATGACGAATTTTTCCGCTTCCGCGCCTGCGTCCGTGAAAGCTTTCGCGCTGTCGTATTCGCAGTTCGTGCCCGGGAAGACGGGGATCAATACGCGGGGACGCGCGATGCCGAGCCGCTTGCCCGTGGGCGCTATGCCCGTATAGGAATAGGTCTCGGGCGCCCTGCTCTTCGCGGAGACGAGGGTGGGATAGACGCTCTCGAGCTTCTCCTCGTAGCCTTCTCGGAGCTTCTCGAAGGGCAATACTTCCCCGCGGTACACGATCTCGGGCACGGAGAGCACGTCGCCGATCACTTCCTCGCCGAAGTCCTCCTCGGTCTCGATGAGGAATGCGCCGTGGTCGTAGCCGAAAATGTCGTCCAAGGTAAGCGCGTCACGATAAGCAAAGCCGAGCCCATTGCCCAGGCACATCTTCAGAATGCCTTCCGCGATGCCGCCGTAAACGGGCGTCCAACAGGCGAAAGCTTTCTTCTCCTCGATGAGTCGATGCACCTTGTCGAAGACGGCGATCAGGCTCTTGGCGTCGGGGAGTCCGTTCGCGTCCTTTCTCGCCGCGATGCGGATCACTTTATGCCCCGCTTTCTTCATATCATCGGAAAGGATATTCGTGACTTTCTCGGTGGTGACCGCGAAGGAGACCAAAGTCGGCGGGACGGAGATGTCCTCGAAGGTGCCGCTCATGGAGTCTTTGCCTCCGATAGAGCCTATGCCGAGGTCGAGCTGCGCTTTGAAGGCGCCGAGCAAGGCGCTGAGCGGCTTGCCCCACTTCTCGGGATCTTTGCCGAGGCGCTCGAAATACTCTTGGAAAGACAGATAAACCTCCTTGAACGAGGCGCCCGTCGCGATGAGTTTGCAGACGCTCTCCACCACGGAGAGGTAGGCGCCGCGGTATTGATCCTTCTCCATAATGTAAGGATCGTAGCCGTAAGCCATCACCGAGCAATCGTCTGTGTGTTTCTTCTCCACCGAGATCTTCTGCACCATCGCTTGGATGGGCGTGAGCTGGTATTTGCCGCCGAAGGGCATCAGCACCGTGCCCGCACCGATGGTCGAATCGAATCTCTCGGACAGTCCGCGCTTGGAACAGACGTTGAGATCCTTCACGAGCGCTTCGTACCCTGCCTTGAAGGAAGTCGGCGTTTCTTTGTCAAAAGGCTTGCCGCCCTTGACCACCACATCGATGTGTTTCTCCGCGCCGTTCGAATTCAGGAATTCACGGCTGACGTCCACGATGGTGACACCGTTCCATTGCATCCTGAGGCGCGGCTCTTCGGTGACTACGGCGACGGGACAGGCTTCGAGGTTCTCTTCGCCCGCGATCTCGATAAAGCGCGCGACGTTCTCTTTCTCGATGACGACCGCCATACGCTCCTGCGATTCGCTGATGGCGAGCTCGGTGCCGTCCAATCCCTCGTATTTCTTCGGGACGGCATTCAGGTCGATGCTGAGCCCGTCCGCGAGTTCGCCGACCGCGACGGACACGCCGCCCGCGCCGAAGTCATTACAGCGTTTGATATAGCCGCAGGCTTCTTTATTGCGGAATAATCTTTGGAGTTTTCTCTCCTCGGGGGCGTTCCCTTTCTGCACTTCCGCGCCGCAGGTCTCGACGGAATGTGCGTTATGCGATTTGGAAGAACCCGTCGCGCCGCCGATGCCGTCTCGCCCCGTCCTGCCGCCGAGAAGAATGACCACGTCGCCCGGAGCGGGGGTCTCTCTGCGAACGTTCTCCGCGGGGGTGGCGGCGATGACCGCGCCGATCTCCATTCTCTTGGCGGCGTAGCCTTCGTGATAGATCTCTTCCACGAGTCCCGTGGCGAGACCGATCTGGTTGCCGTAAGAGGAATACCCCGCCGCGGCGGTGGTGACGATCTTTCTCTGCGGGAGTTTCCCTTTTATCGTTTCCTCGACGGGAAGCAAAGGATCCGCCGCGCCCGTCACGCGCATGGCTGCATAGACGTAAGACCTACCCGAAAAGGGGTCGCGTATCGCGCCGCCGATACAGGTGGCGGCACCGCCGAACGGATCTATCTCCGTCGGGTGATTGTGCGTTTCGTTCTTGAAAAGGAGCAGCCATTTCTCCGTTACGCCGTCCACGTCAACGTCGATCTTCACCGTGCAGGCATTGATCTCTTCCGACTCGTCGAGTTTGTCGAGCTTGCCCTGACGCTTCAGTTCTCTGACCGCGAGGGTGGCGACGTCCATCAGACAGACGGGCTTGGTGCGCTTCAGTTCTTTGCGAAGCGCGAGATATTCGTTATAAGCATTTTGAATGAGGTCATCCTCGAAAGTGACTTTATCGATCGTCGTGAGGAATGTGGTGTGGCGGCAATGATCCGACCAATAGGTGTCGATCATGCGGATCTCGGTGATGGTCGGCTCCCGCTTCTCCCCCGCAAAATACCGCTGACAGAAAGCGATGTCGTCCTCGTCCATCGCGAGACCGTAGGCGGCAATAAACTTTTTAAGCCCCGCCTTGTCCAATTTAGAAAAGCCTTCGAGCGTCCTGACCGAGGTCGGCAAGTCGTAGGCGGCATAGAGGGTATCGGGGAGCGCAAGATCCGCTTCACGCGCCTCGACGGGGTTTATCACGTAATTCTTGATCCGATCCGCTTCCGTGTCGGAGAGGTCGCCCTCGAGAACGTACACCTTGGCGGTGCGTATCGACGGGCGTTCGCCGCAGGAAAGGATCTGGATACACTGCGACGCGGAATCCGCGCGTTGGTCGAATTGACCGGGGAGATACTCGACGGCGAACACCCTGCCTTTCGCCTTCAATTCATCGAAAACGAGGTCGATCTGCGGCTCGGAGAAAACAGCCCTCTTCGCGTACTCGAAAAGAGCCGTGTCGATATTCTCCGCGTCGTACCGATTGATGACGCGCAGGGACTTGAGCGCGCGAATACCGAGAAAATCGCGTATCTCGGATAAGAGCGCTTTCGCTTCGTTATTGAGTCCTTCTTTCTTCTCTACGTATACTCTGAAAACCATCAGTTCTTCTCCGCTTTGATCGCTTTCGCGCCGATATCCGATCTGTAATAGGCGTTCTCGAAAGTGATCTTCTTTATTTCTTCATAACATTTCGTGACCGCGCCCATGAGCGTGTCGCCCTTCACCGTGACGCCGAGCACTCTGCCGCCGTTCGTGACGAGCGTGCCATCACGGTCTTTCGCGCCCGCGAAATAGACCTCGCCGTCTATCTCACCCTTTTGCACGATCTCATAGCCTTTCTCGTAATGCTCGGGATAGCCCGCGGACGCCATAATGACGCAACAGGCGCTCCCCGTCGAGAACTTGACGTCGGAGGGATCGAGGGTGCCGTCCGCCGTCTTCATCATCACGGTCAGAAGGTCGCTCTCCATCAAGGGCAGGACGACCTGCGTCTCGGGGTCGCCGAAACGGCAGTTGTACTCGATGACCTTGGGGCCGTCTCGCGTGATCATCAGTCCGAAATACAAACACCCGCGGAAAGGTCTTCCTTCCGCATTCATAGCCGCCACCGTCTTGTCGAAAATTTGCTCTTTACAGATCGCGGATATCTCTTTCGTGTAGAAGGGGTTTGGCGCGATGGTGCCCATGCCGCCGGTATTCAGTCCCTTGTCGCCGTCTTGCGCCCGCTTGTGATCCATGCCGGACACCATCGGCACGACGATATTGCCGTCGCAGAAGGACAGCACGGACACTTCCGGTCCTTCCAAGTATTCCTCTATGACGACGGTCTTGCCGCTGTCGCCGAATTTTCCGTTCTCCATCATTTCACGGAGAGCGGCTTTCGCCTCCTCGCGCGTCGCGGCAATGATGACGCCTTTCCCGAGGGCGAGACCGTCCGCTTTCACGACGATGGGCGGCTCTTGCGTATCCACGTAGCGGATCGCTTCTTCGAGGTCGGTGAATGTCTCATAACGCGCGGTGGGGATGCCGTATTTTTTCATCAATGCCTTGGAGAATGCCTTGCTCCCCTCGATTATGGCGGCATTCTTCTTGGGTCCGAAACATTTCACGCCGACGGCATTCAAGCGGTCAACGAGCCCGAGCACGAGGGGATCGTCGGGCGCCACGACAGCAAAATCGATCTTTTTCTCGACCGCGAAGTTGCATATCTTGTCGAGGTTTTTCGCGCCGATAGGAACAAGCGTCGCGTCCCCTTTCATACCATCGTTTCCGGGCAGAGCGTAGAGAACCTCGATGCTCTTATTTTCTCTCAGTTTCTTGATGATCGCGTGCTCTCTGCCACCGCCGCCGATGACCATTACTCTCATAGTCGTCTCCCTCTTAATGGTGGAATAATCTCATGCCGGTGAATGCCATCACCATATCGTACTTGTCAGCCGCCTCGATGACGAGATCGTCTCTGACCGAACCGCCCGGCTGTACGACGTACTTCACGCCGCTCTTACGCGCACGCTCGATATTGTCGCTGAAGGGGAAGAATGCGTCGCTCGCGAGAGTGATCCCCCCGACTTTCGACAGGTACGCCTTCTTCTCTTCCCTCGTGAAGGGCTCGGGGCGAACTGCGAAATATTTCTGCCAGTTGTCGTCTCCGATGACGTCCTCCGCTTCGTCGGAGAGATAGATGTCGATGACATTATTCCTGTCCGGTCTGCCGAGGGACTCGATAAATTGCAATCCCAAGACTTTGTCCGACTGACGGAGCAGGAAGAGGTCGGCTTTCTGTCCCGCGAGCCTCGTGCAATGGATGCGGCTCTGCTGTCCCGCGCCGACGCCGATCGCCTGCCCGTCGCAAGCGAAGCAAACGGAATTGGACTGGGTGTATTTGAGGGTGATGAGCGCGATGATCATATCGATCGCCGCGTCGTCCGGCAAGTCCTTATTCTTCGTGACGATATTATCAAGAAGGTCGCGCGTGATCTTGTAATTATTCCTGCCCTGCTCGAAGGTGATGCCGAAGACGTCCTTGGTCTCCTTCTCGGCGGGCACGTAGACGGGATCGATCTTGATGATATTGTAGGCGCCCTTTCTCTTCCCTTTTAGGATCTCGAGGGCTCTCGGCGAATAGGCGGGCGCAATGATGCCGTCCGACACTTCGCGCGCAACGATCTTCGCGAGGGTCTCGTCACATTCGTCCGAGATGGCGATGAAGTCGCCGAAGGAGCTCATCCTGTCCGTACCTCTCGCTCTCGCGTAGGCACAGGCGATGGGACTGTCGTCCAGTCCCTCGATGTCATCCACGAAACAGGACTTTTTCAGCTTGTCGGAGAGTTTCTTCCCGACCGCCGCCGATGTGGGGCTTACGTGCTTGAAAGAGGTCGCCGCGGGGAGCCCCGTCGCTTCCTTGATCTCCTTCACGAGTTGCCAACTGTTGAAAGCGTCGAGGAAATTGATATAGCCCGGTCTTCCGTTCAACATCTCGACGGGCAGGTCGCTGCCGTCGCGCATGAAGATACGAGCGGGTTTTTGATTGGGATTACAGCCGTATTTCAGTTCGAATTCTTTCATTTTGGTCTCCTTCTCGGCGGGCACGTAGACGGGATCGATCT
>JAFTBD010000117.1 GCA_017455385.1 Clostridia bacterium | reverse complement strand
CGGCAAAGCCGCCGAAGCCTTCCAAGAAATCGAAGCAGCAGCAAAGGGAAACGCCGCTTCGTCTCTTCGTTGATAATGTAGAGCCGGGGACGAAAGACGGCGCTGTGATACGTATGCGCAAACGATCGTCAAGCGATGAGGAGACTTATCGTTTGTTTGACGTATTCGATACTACCCCTGTGACGCGTGTAGATGGTTCCGTGCCCTCGGCTCGACCGGATCGATACGATGCCTATCAAGGTGACAGAGCAGGCGTACGTGATTACGAGGATGAATACGATCCCGAATTTACTGCGCCCTATGATGATCGCCGAGCTTCGACGCCTCCTGCAGATGAACCCATTCTTGGAACGGAAGACGGAAACGAGCTCCCGCGTTTCATGCGCCATGCGACTGAGCGCGCGCATGCTACACGAAAGCTCTACGGAGAGGATAATTTGCGCAACGTGATCCCTGATGAGCCCACCTATGATAAGGACAAGCAGGCTCCGAAAAAGCCGCAGATGAATCCTACACCTTTGGTGGATTATTCCAAGAAAAAGCCGACGCCGAGTTCTTTCGACATGATCGAGAGTCTCGATGACTTGAAGCGTGTTACCGAGAGAGAAGCTGCCATACGTCCAAACCCGTTCTTCCTCGGAGAGATCTCGCCGCAGGAGAAGAAGGCGACACCTCCCGTTGAAGAGAGGCAGGCGACAGTCACGCCCGCACCGCAATACGAACCTACACCGGCGGAAGAGTATGAGGACGTTCCGGTGGATGAAACGGACGAAACCTATGATGAGGAGGATGGCATCTCAATGGAAGAAGATGTCGTGGCGGAAGAGGAAACGTCTTTCCGTCCTACCATCACCCCCAGAGATGCTTCGCCGATGCGGCCTATCGAGTCAAGACCCACGTATTCAGCACCTGCGAGCGCAGAGCCGCAAAGGAGCGTGACTTCCACGCCCGAAGAGATAGAGGATGACGATATCCCGACCCCGGAATTCCGTCAGCGTAAGCCGCGTTCGGATATCGGCGGTACGCACCGCACGGAGTCAAAGCCGTCCATACCGAGTGGATATATCCCACCCAAGCAAACACAGCAGGTAGAGATCGAACAAGCGATCATAGAACAGGATGAGGTTCCGTCTAGACCTTACGTAGCGCCCCCCGTGGACTTTTTGACTGAGTATCCGCCGATGCAAGACGAAGAGGGCATTGATGAGCTCGGAGAGACCTTGGTGCAAGCGCTCGCGTCTTTCAACATCCATTCGATGATCCTCGACCACAGAACAGGTCCCACGTTTACGCAGTTCGCGGTGACGTTGCCCGATAATATGTCGGTCAATAAGCTCATCCCGATCGATAAAGATATCAAGCGCAAGCTGATGATAGAGAAAATTATTCGTATCGTGTCCTCGGTCCCCGGACTGGATGCGATCGGTATCGAAGTGCCGAAAAAGAGCACATCGATGATCGGGCTTCGCTCTCTGATCAATTCGCCAAATTTCGAGAAAGAGAATAAGCTTTACTTTGCGATCGGTGTGGACGTTTCCGGTCGAATGATCTATGGCGATCTACTGAAAATGCCGCACTTATTGGTCGCCGGTGCTACCGGTAGCGGTAAGAGCGTCTGTTTGAACGTTCTCATTTGCAGTATGCTTTATCACTATTCGCCGGATGTCGTCCGTTTCATCATGGTCGATCCGAAGATGGTGGAGCTGTCGGTATATCAAGGCATCCCGCATATGGTCATGCCGAATACCATCATCGATGTGGGGAAGGCTATCAATGCTTTGACTTGGGCGGTCAATGAGATGGATCGCAGGTACGCCCTTCTTCGTGAGAACCACGTCCGCAGTATCATCGAATACAATGAGCTGATGAAGAAGACGGGCGGGAAGAAAATGTATTATATCGTCGTGATCGTTGACGAAATGGCAGACCTGATGAGTCGCGCTAAGCGTGATGTTGAGGATAAGATCCAGTCTATCACCAGCAAGGCGCGTTCTGCGGGTATCCACCTCGTCATCGCCACACAGCGTCCGTCCGTCGACGTTATCACGGGTACCATCAAGAATAACATCCCGACCCGTATTGCATTCAAGGTGACTTCGGTGAATGACTCTCGCACCATATTGGATGGTGGCGGCGCCGAGTCCCTCTTCGGTAACGGTGATATGCTGTATTGCCCTCCCGACGGCAGCGAGCCGACCCGTTTACAGGGTCCGTTCCTCAGCAATGAAGAGACTTTGAATATCGTCGAATATATCAAAGAACATAACGATTGCAACTTCGATGCGGAGGCGGAGAAATTCATTTTCTCTGACAGATCTGCAGAGCAAGACGCTTCGGCGTTGCCGACAAATACCGAGAGCGGTGACGAAGACGATGAGCTTTTCGCCGATGCGTTGCTTTTCGTGATACAGTCCGGACAGGCTTCTATCTCGAAATTGCAGAGAAAATTCCGTATAGGGTATTCCCGTGCGGCGAGGATCATCGACATTATGGAAGACAGAGGTTTCATAGGACCGACGGATGCTTCCAATAAACCGCGTGCCGTGCTCATTACGGAGCAGGAGTATTATGAGCTTTTCGGTGACGATGGCATACAAGGAGCGGACGGACAATGAGGATAGGCGCGATATCACTCGGATGTGATAAAAACAGAGTGGATACCGAGAATTTGCTCGGATTCGCTTTGCGTGCCGGTCATCAGGTCGTGAATGATTACGTCGAGGCAGATATCGTCGTCGTGAACACCTGCGCTTTCTTGCAGAGTGCGGTCAAGGAGAGTCTTGACGCCGTCTGGGAAGCGCGTGCACAGAAGAACGTAAAATACGTGATATTGGCGGGTTGCTTGCCGATGCGATATTTCGAGGAGATCGTCGGCGCGGACGGATTGACCGAAGTGGATGCCGTGATCCCGAAT
>JAFTBD010000116.1 GCA_017455385.1 Clostridia bacterium | reverse complement strand
TGGTGGCGGCAGGCGCGGCGGACAGGATGCAGCTCGAGGTCTCTTACGCCATCGGCGTGGCGCATCCCATCTCCCTCCACGTCAATACCTTCGGTACGGGCGTGCTCCCCGACGGCGAGCTTGAGGAGATCGTGAAGAAGGTATTCGATATGCGTCCTTCGGCGATCATCGACACTTTGGCGCTCCGTCGCCCCATTTACCGCGCGACCTCGAATTACGGTCATTTCGGCAGGGAAGGGTTCCCGTGGGAGAAGACGGACAAGGTGGACTCCATCCGCGCACTCTTAAAATAACAGGAGAAAAAATGCAAGAACAGGTGGTCGATCTGTATCAAGAGTTCGGACTGAGCAAGCGCGATACCGTGCTGCTCCCGAGGAGCCTCAAAGAGCGGATCGGGCACCTTTTTTCATGCCCGAGGAGAGAGGTGGCGGGGCGGCTTTACTGCTACGACGTCGATCCCTCGGAGACGAAGCCCGCCATGCTGATATTCCCCGGCGGCGGCTATAAGAATAATTCTCATTCGGAATGGGAGAATATCGCCGAAGCATTCGCGGCGCGCGGGTTCCGCAGCTTCGTTCTGAATTATTCGATCAAGTATTTCAAATTCCCGACCCAACTGAACGAAGCCGTGATGGCTCTCGCCTATATCAAGCGTCACAGGGCGGAGCTCGGCGTGTCGGACAAAGTGGCTGTTTGCGGCTTCTCCGCGGGTGGGCACCTCGCCGCGATGCTGTCCTGTCTCTATGCGGACGACAGGATCCATCCACGTCTTCGCGGTCTCGACGCGCGCCCCGATGCCTGCGTCCTCTCTTACCCCGTCATCTCGGCGGCGGACGGCGTCCGAAACGAGATGTCCTTTATGTATCTCTGCGGCATGGACGAGGCGCTCCGCCAAGCGCTCTCGTTGGAGAATTGCGTCCACGACGCTACGCCTCCGACCTTCCTCTGGCATACCCGCGAGGACGACTTCGTCCCTTGCGAGAACAGCCTCCGCTACGCCATCGCGCTCGAAGCGCACGGCGTGCCGCATAAATTGGTCTTGTATCAAGAAGGCGCCCACGGGCTGAACCTTGCGAAAGGCTACGAGGCAGAAAAATGGATCGACGAGGCAACGGAATTTTTAAAGCAATATATGTAGAAAGGGCGGCTTTGCCGCCTTTTTTGTCAGAGTCCTTTTATCGGCTGTCGTTTCTGTATTCGTTTGGCGTTAGCCCCGAATATTTCTTAAAGACGCGGGAGAAGTGGCTCTGCGACGAGAAGCCGAGATAGAGCGCGATATCCACGAGCGGGCGGTCGGTGTAGCGCAGGACGCGTTTGCCTTCCTCCACCTTCCTTTTCAGGATATAGTCGGAGAGGTTCTCGCCGGTCTCCTTCTTGAAATCGGTGGAGAGGCGGCTCCTGCCGCGGCAGAGATCGCGCGCGATACCCGCCACGGTGATGGATTCGGAGAGGTGTTTCAAGATGTAGCCCGTCACTTCCGCCACGAGTTTGGACGGGGTGCCGCCGTAATGCAGGCGCTCCATTCGTTCGGCGTATTCCATCACCATTCGATAATTGAGGTTCGTTACCTGTTCGATGCTCGTCAGCATTTCGCTCTTGCGGATATAGCTGTCCGAGAGGGTGAGGGCGTCCTCGGCGTCCATCCCGCCGTGTATCGCAGGGGCATTCTCGAAAAAGGCATTCAATTCCGCCAAGTTCCTGAAAGAGCTCATCACTTGGGGCAGGAAGAACGGAATGGCGGGCATCCGCCCCTGGGCACCCGAGCTGGACTGGGCGAATCCTTGGTTCGACTTCGATAACCAAGCCAAGACCGCCACGGCGAAGCAGGTCCTTTTCGACGCGCTGAAAGAATCGGTTCAATAAGGCTCTTATAATGCGAAAATGCGGACAGCGGCGAAAGCGGCTGTCCGTTTTTTTTCGTGAGACAACGCCTCTTGACGCATTATGATCGGACCTGTATACTATAAGTGTCGTTTCTCGCGTATCATCCTGCCGAGAAGGAAGGGGAGAGTCAGCGGGAAGCGTCGGTAATAAGGTCTATCGGTCACGCTTGAAAAAGAGAAACAGCCGATAGGATATATAAATAGGAGAGGTATACACTATGAATGAAACAGAAGGCAAGACCATTTTGACTGAAAAGCAGATCATTCGCGAAATGCTGAAAATCGGCATTCAGCTCATCAAGCGCAATTATGACGCGGTAAACGGGAAAGGCGAGGTGGACAGACTGATCGACGGAAGCGGCTTCCTGAGTCTGTATAATATCCTCTCTCCGGAGTCCGCTCCGACGCTGTCGAAAGTGATGGAAGATATGGCGAGCGCGACATGCCGCCGCGGCGTTAGCGCGCTGGAAATCGATTTCATATTGATCCCCGTTGATTGATCCCTGGCATGCGCAGGTCATGAAAAAGATTTCCTAATTAAAGCGAAGCGTTATACACTTCGCAATTCATTGCGCGCCAGCGCTGATTCCTAATGAAAGCGCGATCGCATTTACCATCGCGCTTTCTTTGATATATGGTCGCTCTATTTACATCACACCTGTAGGTGTGGTATACTATTTTTATTATGGAACTCATCGGCACCATCGAAAGCATCGTATTTCGGAATGCGGAGAACGGATACACCGTCGCGCACGTTTCCACCCCCAAGCGCGTGACTTGCGTGGGGATCTTTCCGCCTATCACGGAAGGGGAACGCGTGGTGATGACGGGCGAGATGGTGGTGAACAGAAATTTCGGCGAACAATTCAAGGCGACGAGCGTCCAAGTGTCCCCGCCGACGGGCAGGGAGAGCATGATCAAGTACCTGTCGGGCGGTCTATTCAAAGGGATCGGCGAGGTGACGGCGAAGAACATCGTTTCTTATTTCGGAGACAAGACCTTTGAGGTCATCGAATTCATGCCCGCCGAGCTCGTGAAGGTGCGCGGGATCAGCCGCGCCAAGGCGGAGAGCATCGGGGAACAGTACAGCAGTTTCCGCGCCATGCAGAATACCATCATCTTCCTGCAGAGTTATGAGATTTCTCTTAATCTCGCACTGAAAATATATAAGACCTACGAGGGACTGACGGAGCAGGTCATCCGCAGCAATCCTTTCCGTCTCATCGAGGACGTGGACGGCGTCGGCTTCGCCACCGCGGATATGCTCGCCTTGTCGATGGGCATCGAGAAGGACAGCACTTTCCGCATCAGCGCGGCGGTGGTGCACGTCTTGAAGAGCGCGGCATCCACCAAAGGGCACACCTATCTGCCGTCGAGTATGCTCCTCCGCGAGACGATGAAGCTCCTCGCTTTCGACGAGGACAGGACGCAGAGCGTTCTCGCCGTTTTGGACGAAATGCAGCTCGAGGGCACCATCGTGTACCTCAACGATCTCCGCATGAACGGCGTGATGTTGAAGACCTATTATAACCTCGAGCGGAGCATATCCAAGAATCTTTTCCGTTTGATGGAGACCAGCATCGACCTCGATCTCGACCTCGAGGAGGAGATCGCCGCTTTCGAGAAGAAGCAGGGCGTCACCCTTCACGCGGGGCAGAAAGAGGCGGTGACTGCGGCGGTGAATAGCGGCTGTGTCATCATCACGGGCGGTCCCGGCACGGGCAAGACCACCATCATCAAGTGTATCATCGAGCTCTTGCAGAATAAGGGATATTCTTTCGCGCTCACCGCTCCCACGGGACGCGCGGCGAAACGAATGAGCGAGGCGACGGGCGCGGAGGCGAAGACCATCCACCGCCTCTTAGACCTTCGTGCGGGCAATTATTCCTCCGACGTCAAGATCGACGCCGAGGTCATCATCGTGGACGAGATCAGCATGGCGGACGAGTACGTTTTCAATGCGCTCCTCCGCGCCGTACCCGTCGGCGGCAAACTCATCCTTGTGGGGGACAAAGACCAGCTCCCGTCGGTGGGGGCGGGCAACATCCTCGCGGACGTCATCTCCTCCGGCAAGGTGCCCGTCAAGTACCTCACCCACATTTACCGTCAGTCCGCGGACAGCCACATCGCGCTCTTCGCGCATATGATCAACGGCGGCAGCGTGCCGGAATTCGACAATAAGAGCCGCGACTTCTTCTTCGACAACGTGCCCGAGTCGGGCGACATCGTGAAGGACGTCATCTCGCTCTGCACCGAGCGCTTGCCGAAATATTTCAAGCTCGATCCCTCCGAGGTGCAGGTGCTCGCGCCCTTGAAGAAAGGGGACGCCGGCGTGGAAGAGCTGAATGCGGAGCTCCAGAAGGTCGTCAACGCCCCCGCCCTCGAGAAGCGGGAACTCATGCACGGCGGCAGGATCTTCCGCGAAGGAGATCGCGTCATCCATATGGTGAATAATTACCACCTCGGGTGGGTGCTTCGTAAAGAGGTCGGCTTTGAGATCGGAGAGGGCGTCTTCAACGGCGACATCGGCAAGGTCATCGAGGTGGATCGCGCGGAAGCGGAGCTCAAAGTGCAGTTCGAGGACGGCAAGGTCGCCACCTATACGGCGGGCGATCTCGACGAGCTCGCGCTCGCCTACGCCATCAGCGTGCATAAGAGCCAAGGCTCGGAATTCCCCGTCGCGGTGGTCGCTTTCTCTCGCTATAATCCCATCGTCACGTCGAGGAATCTCCTCTATACCGCCATCACCCGTGCCAAGCGCGCCGTGGTCTTGGTGGGGGACAAACAGAACGTCATCAAGATGATCAAGAATAATTACACCGAGAAACGCCACACCGCCCTCGCGCGGTTCTTGACCGAGGGGTATGAAGCGTAAGTTCGCCGAGGTGCTGAAGCACCTTTTCGTGGATAAATATAATTGCATTATCTGCGATCGCGAGCTTCCCGCGCCGACCCCGCATCGCACCTGCAATGTCTGCTATCACAAGCTGGAGATCATCGAGGACGGTTTCTGCCTGAAATGCGGCAAGAAGCTCTACGGCGAGGGGGAATACTGCCTCGACTGTCAGGAGCACGAGAAATATTTCGACCGTGCGGTCGCTCCCGTCTGTTATTCGGGCGCGGCGATGCGGACGGTGCAGGAATTGAAATACGAGAACAGGCGGTATTTGGCGGAGCCCCTCGCCCGCTACATGATCGACCGATTCCTCTCGGAAGAGCTCTCCGTGGATCTTATCATCCCCGTTCCGCTCCACGAGAAAAGGCTCAAAGAGCGCGGGTATAATCAGAGCGAGCTCCTCGCCGCGGAGATCTCCCGTGCGCTCGGCGTTCCGATGGACGCCTCCGTCGCCTTACGTGTGAAAGACACCCTCCCGTCCACACAGCTACAGGGCAGGAAGGCGCGCGAAGAGAATATAGAGGGTGCTTTCGTTTTAAAGACGAAAGACGCGGTGAAGAATAAAATCGTGCTCGTGGTGGATGACGTCTTGACGACGGGCGCCACGTCGAGCGAGCTGTCGCGCATCCTCAAGAAGGCGGGCGCCGCCGCGGTCTACGTACTCACCTTCGCCACGACGAGGGAGAAACCGCCTGTCGAGCGGCAAGAAAGCAATTAGTCTAAAATAATTTTACTTATTATATGCTTATATAGTAAAATAGTCCCCAGAGGTGTTTATTATGTGTTTTTTCAAGAGTGCGAATGAGAGACAGATCGCGAAGCTGACCAAGATCGCGGACAAGATCGAGCTTTTGGCGCCCCGTTTCGCGTCGATGACCGACGAAGAACTCAAGGCGATGACCCCCGCTTTCCGAGAGAGGCTCACCGCGGGAGAGACGCTCGACGACCTGCTTCCCGAGGCGTTTGCCGTCGTGCGCGAGGCTTCCACCCGCGTGCTCAAGATGCGCCATTACCCCGTACAGCTCCTCGGCGGTATCGCCCTGCATCAGGGCAGGATCGCGGAGATGTGCACCGGTGAAGGTAAGACGCTGGTCAGCACCTTGCCCGCATACCTCAATGCGCTCCCCGGAAAGGGCATGCATATCGTCACGGTGAATGATTACCTCGCCAAGCGTGACGCGGAATGGATGGGGAAAGTGCACCGCTTCCTCGGTCTCACCGTCGGTGTCTCCGTCGAGGGGATGAGCGCGGAAGAGAAGAGGGCGGCATATAATTGCGACATTCTCTATGCGACGAATAATTCCCTCGGCTTCGACTACCTGCGCGACAATATGGCAGTCAACAAGGAGCAGATGGTCCAGAGAGGGCTGAATTTCGCCATCATCGACGAGGTGGACAGCATCTTGATCGACGAGGCGCGCACCCCGCTCATCATCTCGGGCAGAGGGGGCAAGAGCAGCGAGATCTACACGAAAGTCAATGGCTTCGTCAAGACCCTTTATCGCGGCGCTCCGGACGGCGAGCCCTATTACGAGACGGATGAGAAGGAGAATGCCATTCGTCTGACCGAGGCGGGCGTCGAGAAAGCGGAGAAATATTTCGGCATCGAGAATCTCGGCGACATCGAGAATAACGAGCTCAATCACCACATCACCATCGCCCTCCGCGCGCATTTTATGATGAAGCGTGACCGCGACTATATCGTCAACGATCACGAGGTCATCATCATCGACGAATTCACAGGCAGATTAATGATCGGTCGCCGTTTCAGCGACGGACTGCATCAAGCCATCGAGGCGAAAGAGGGCGTGCGCATCAACGAGGAAAATAAGACCCTCGCCACCATCACCTTCCAGAATTTCTTCCGTATGTATCCGAAGCTCTCGGGCATGACGGGTACCGCGAAGACGGAGGAGACCGAGTTCAAGCAGATCTACGGCCTCGACGTCGTGGCGATCCCCACCAATGCGCCCGTGCGCCGCGTGGATCAGAACGATCGCCTGTATATGACCCGCGAGGGCAAGCTCCGCGCCATCGTCGCGGATATCAAAGACTGCTATGAGAGGAAGCAGCCCGTGCTCGTCGGCACCATCTCGGTGGAGAGGAGCGAGGAGCTGTCCGCCCTCTTGAAGAGAGAGCGCATCCCGCATAACGTTTTGAATGCGAAAAATCACGAACGCGAGGCGGAGATCGTCGCGCAGGCAGGACGTCTCGGGCAGGTGACCATCGCCACCAATATGGCAGGTCGTGGTACCGATATCATGCTCGGCGGCAATCCGGAGTACCTTGCGCGCACCGCGCTCGAGAAGAAGAATTATTCCCACGAAGCCATCGTGGAAGCCGTCGGTTTCGGACAGGACGTCTCGGAGGAAGCGGCTCGCGCGAGAGCGGATTACGAGACTTTCTATAAAGATTACAAGGTCGAGACCGACAAGGAGAAAGAGCTCGTCCTCGCCCAAGGCGGTCTCCGCGTCATCGGCACGGAGCGCCATGAGAGCAGACGTATCGACAATCAGCTCCGCGGTCGTAGCGGCAGACAGGGAGACATCGGTTCGTCCATCTTCTATCTGTCGATGGAGGACGACCTCGTCAAGGTATTCGGCGGGGACAGGATGTTCAGTATCGCGAATGCGATGCATTTCGACGAAGACACTCCCATCGAGATGAAGATCCTCACGAATTCCATCGCCCGCGCGCAGATGAACGTCGAGAACCGCAATTACAGCGTGCGTAAACACGTCCTTGCTTACGACGACGTGATGAACCGCCAGCGTGAGATCATCTATGCGGAGAGGAATAAAGTTTTGACCGGTGCGGACGTGCACGAAGAGATCGTCAAGATGATCCCGTCCGTGGTGGGCGAATACGTCGCGTCCGTCATCGATTACGGCACGGACTACGTTTTGTGGGACTATGACCGTATCAATAAGGCGCTCGAGGATCGCGTCGTGCCCGAGGGCAGTAACGTGGTCACCAAGGAGCTCGCTTCGGGATTGAATCTCGCGAAGATCGTGGACGCGGTGACGACCGTCGCCGTCAATGCCTACGACGAGAAGGAAGACGCCTACAAGGCACAGGGTATCGATTTCGGCGACTTCGAGCGCGCCACGATGCTCCGTGTCGTGGACAGCAAGTGGATGGAGCACATCGACGCGATGGACGCTCTGCGTAAAGGTATCGGGCTTAGGGCGGTCGGTCAGCGCGATCCCGTCATCAGCTACGCGAATGAAGGCTTCGAGATGTTCGACGAGATGATCGCAGCCATCCAGCGCGATATCGTCTTTATGGTGCTCAAGATGGAGATCCGCAAAGAGGTGCGCGTTCGGATCCCGCGCCCCGCGAGCGCGCAGTCCAAGACTCCGGGCAGGAATGATCCTTGTCCCTGCGGGAGCGGAAAGAAATATAAAAATTGTTGCGGTAGGAATGTATGATAGAATTTGACGACAGCAAAGCGAAACTCGCAGAACTCACGAAGGTCATCGCCGAAGTGGCGGATGCTCTCGACGTCACTGCCCTCGAGAAGCGCAAGGCGGAACTCGAAGCGGAGCAGAACGAGGACGGTTTTTGGACCGATCAGGCGAGGAGCCAGCGCGTAAATAAAGAATTGAAACAGGTCAGCGACAAGCTGCGCAAGGTCAAGAAGCTCCAAGAAGGGGCGGCGGACCTCGAGGTCCTCATCGAGCTCGCGGAGTCCGAGGAGGCTCTCTCGGAGCTCCCCGCCATCGAGGAGGAGCTTGCTCGACTCTCCGAAGAGGCGGAAACGATGAAGATCGCCGCGCTCCTCAAAGGCAAGCACGACGCTTGCGATGCCATCTTGACCCTCCATGCGGGCGCGGGCGGCACCGAGGCGCAGGACTGGTGCAGTATGCTCTTCCGTATGTATTCCCGCTACGCGGAGAAGAACGGCTACTCGATGAAGGTGCTGGATTCTCTCCCCGGCGACGAGGCGGGCATCAAGAGCATCAGTTTCGAGATAGACGGCGACAATGCCTACGGCTACCTGAAAGCGGAGAAGGGCGTGCACCGTTTGGTGCGTATCTCTCCCTTTGACGCGAACAGCCGTCGCCACACCTCTTTCGCATCCCTCGAGGTCTTGCCCGTCATTCAGGATGAGGGCGAGGTGCAGATACGCCCCGAAGACCTCAAGGTGGACACATATCGGAGCGGCGGCGCAGGCGGTCAGCACGTCAATAAGACAGAGAGCGCCATCCGCATCACCCATCTCCCCACGGGCATCATCGTGCAGTGCCAGAACGAGCGCAGTCAGATACAGAATCGCGAAGTGGCGATGAGTATGTTGAGGAGCAAGCTCGTCGAGCTCCGCGAGCGTGAGCAGATGGAGTACGAGCAGTCTCTGAAAGGCGACCTGAAGAAGATCGAGTGGGGCAGTCAGATCCGCTCCTACGTCTTCTGTCCCTATACCCTCGTCAAGGATCACCGCACGGGTTACGAGAACCCGAACGTGCAAGCCGTTATGGACGGTGACTTGCAGGATTTCATCGTCGAATATTTGAAGAAGGCATAATATGCTGTCTTTTGCGGAACTCAGAGCCAAAGATACGTTGACCGTTTGCGCCGTGGAGAGCTCCTGCGACGAAACGGCGTGCGCCGTGCTGAGAAACGGCGAGGTGCTTTCTTCCGTCATTTCCACACAGATCGCCATTCATAAAGAATACGGCGGCGTCGTTCCCGAGATCGCCAGCCGAAACCACGTCTTGAACGTGGAGACCGTCGTCAAGTCCGCCCTTGAGAAGGCGGGCGTCAGGGCGTCCGAAGTGGCCGCTTATGCCGTCACCTACGGCGCGGGGCTCCTCGGCGCGCTCCTCGTCGGGGTCAGTTACGTGAAAGGTCTCGCTTTCGCCCTCGATAAACCCCTCGTGAAAGTCAATCATATCCGCGGACATATCGCGGCGAATTATCTCGCCGATCCTTCATTGGTTCCGCCTTATATCGGGCTCATCGTCTCGGGCGGTCACACCGCGGTGGTGCGAGTGGACGATTACACCTCTTTCACTTACCTCGGCGGCACGATGGACGATGCGGTGGGGGAGGCATTCGATAAGGTCGCGCGCGTATTGTCCCTCCCGTATCCCGGCGGTCCCGAGATCGAGAAACTCGCGAGAGAAGGGGAGGATACCGTCTTCATCCCCGCGCCCAAGACGGGGAAATACGACTTCTCTTTCAGCGGGATCAAGACTTCCGTCATCAATTACGTCCATACCGCGGAGCAACGCGGCGAACCCATTCGGAGAGCGGACGTGGCGTGCTCGTTTCAGACCGCGGTCACCGCGATGCTCACCAAGGCGGCGGTCACGGCGGCGAAAGAGAACCGATTGAAAGATATCGCTCTCGCGGGCGGCGTCGGCGCGAATGGCGCCCTCCGCGCCACCCTTACCGAAGCGTGTGCGAAGAATGGACTGAAAGCGCATTTCCCGACGAAAGAGATGTGCACCGACAATGCGGCGATGATCGCGATGGAGGCGTATTTGCAGCTACGCTACGGGGATGAAAGCTGTTTGGCTTCGGATTCCTTGGATGCAAAGGCGTCTATCCCGCTCTGTGAGCGCGGATAGCGACACTTATGCTGCTCTACCGCATCGATCACGAACGGTCACGTACAAGGAGTACGCTCCCGTCCGTTCCTCGCGGAGCGTTTGCCTAAGCATCACTCTCCGTGCTCACAGAGCGGGATAAAAAGTAATCTCAAATTATCGATAAAATTATTTATCGCGCAAGCGTTACCGCAATTTGCACATAGTGCAACGTCGTTGCGCTTTGGCGCACATCGTTTTTGCGGAAGCAAAACATCATTTGCCGATAGGCAACATCATTCGCGTAGCGTAATGGTTGACGTTTCGCGTTTATATATGTTACAATTATCATCACGAAATAGAACTCTTTTCTTTTGGGAGGATGGGTATGAAGAAGGCAGTCAAGGTCATTGCCATCGTGATGGCGGTCATTTGTTTGGTAGCGTTATTCACGGCTTGCAATTCGTCGGGCGGCATCTCGTTCCGCAAGGCGAAGATCGCGTTGACGTACGAGCCGTCTGCGGTCAGTGCGGCGGATAGATCGGGCTTGATCGGCAAATTGGACGAGAGGGCGTATTCGGGCGAGTCTGCGAACGGTATCCTCTTCGTCGGCAGGAAGCTGAACGCTTTGAACGAGAATGCTTATACGGTGTATAACGTCGCGACGGGGGTCACGCTCGTAGAAGACACGACGGATACCGTCTCTGTCTATTCCTTCGGAGACTACAATGCTTATTATACGATCTCCAAGACGGACGTTCTCCAAGGGACGCGCACCACGACGCTTTATACGGGCAACGGCACCGCCTTGAAGTGCGTCAATGCCGCGGGTGAGGAGACGAACGGTTACGTGACCTCTTCCGACGATCCCGTTCCCGCCGTTACCGTCGTTACGTCGGATATCATCCTCTTCGGGAATTGCTATTATCGTCTCTCGCGGACAAGCTGTGACATCACCTTCATCCGCGCCAAGACGGGGCTCTTCTCCTTCAATACCAATATCACGAATTCCAACGATAAATATTATTACAATATCACCGCGAATAGGGCGCTCGTCTTCGACAAGAACCTTGACCTCGTCAGCAGCTATTACGCGCACGGCAACTATAATGCAAGCAGTATCTTCGTCTTGGAGAGCGGCGACCTGCTCGTGCAGCTCACCTATGCCAGAATGGATGACTCGAAAGATTACACATATATCAACGGCGTCAATAAGTTCCTTTTGAAGACCTACGTCGTGAATGCGAAGGACGGCAGCGCCAAGGAGAAGGACGTGGACTTCCTCGTCCTCGCTCTCGATTCCGACTTCTCCGATAATAACTATTCCTTCAACGGTTCCGCGAAGAACTTCGCGCAGATCCGTCCCATCGAGGACGAGATGCTGATGACGGGCGCCAACGACACCCAACGCGTCTTGCTCACCAACAGCCTCTCGATCAAGGGCAGGGTGGATCAGATGGTGGACGGTCAGACGCCGAATACGGTCTTCAATCCCTTGAATGAGAATCTCCGCTTCAATACGCCCGCAGGTACGAAACTTTATACGACCGGCGGCAAGGAGATCGGGAGCGCCGCGGGCATCGACGACTTTAATGACAATTACATCGTTGCGAGCGGCAAGCTCTACGATAATTCGTTGAATTTGGTCTTTGATTACACCGCCGCGGGCTATTCGCTCTATCAGATGATGGCGCATAATGTCATCTTATCCAAGACGGTCATCGGTGTGACGCATTATTATCTCTATAAAGGCGGTGATGCTCCCATCGACTTGAATCCCACGGCGAATCTCGCCTTTAAGGTCATGAACGATCATTTCTATGAGATCGCCACCACGGACAATACGATGAATGAGACCACGTACACCTGTTACAACGAGAACGGCGATGCGATCCTTTCGGGGCTCAAAGCGAACCTGATCGAAATGTCGTCCGCCACGGCGTATGAGGCGTATCTGTACTATGCGAATGTGCCGGTGACCGGTGGGGCAGGAGGTACTGTGCGTCAGTACTACCGTATAGGGTGACAGCGGATAGCGGCGCATCTACTTCGCTACTACCTCATTAAAAAAGTGAACTTGCTTACGCAGTGAATTGCACTTCGTGCGTGAATTGACCGCAGATGCGGTCGTGAATTCTCGAGCAGAGCTCTCCGTGAATTGACGGCAGAGCCGTCATTGCGGATAAATATATCCATAATGCACGCCGAGCGTGCGATTCATGCGCCAAAGGCGCAATTCATGGCGAAAGCCAATTCATGACCGTTAGGTCAATTCATCCCTATTCCGCATTAGAGCATAGCGTTTCAGTTCCGCATTCCGCATTCCGAATTCCGAATTAGAGCGCGAACCTTATATTGCGTAAAAAACTGTCGTTTTGCGTAAAAAAATCATCAAGATTTATTTGACTAACCCCGTTGGAATTGATACAATAAAAGGGCTTGTGAGAAATTGCAAGTAATTTTGTCGTCGTTTGAGGTGACAGATGACGGAAGACTATAGGTCTTTAATGGATAATTCCCCCAATAAACTTGTTGGGCTGAAACAGGTTCTGCGGGGTATTACAGACGGCACGGTATGGTGTGTAATAGTGTCGTCCGATTGTGAAGAATTCATCAAGCGAGCGCTGAAAGAAGCTGCGGCGGACAGAGAAGTGCTCTTGAAGGGCGGCCCCACGATGGCGGAGCTCGGCAAGGCGGCGCGGATCGACGTCGGCGCGGCGGTGGTCGGACTCGTGAGGTGATACGGAGCGATCGATATTCGGAGGAAACTCCGGCACATGCTTAAGTCCCTTTTGAAAAAGGGCAAACGGAATGTTCTCCAAGGGTTGACGGAGAGCAGGAAGACTATAAGGAGGTCAAGATATGCCTACTATCAATCAGTTAATTAGGCACGGTAGAGAGAAGCAAGAGTCCAAGACTCTCGCGCCTATCCTGCAGCAATGCCCGCAACGTCGCGGTGTGTGTCTGTCGGTCACTACCACCACGCCTAAGAAGCCGAACTCCGCTATGCGTAAGATCGCGAGGGTGCGTTTGTCCAACGGCATGGAAGGTACTGTGTACATTCCCGGCATCGGACACAACCTGCAAGAACACAGTGTCGTGCTCATCCGCGGCGGCAGGGTGAAGGACTTACCTGGTGTTAGGTATCATATCGTGCGTGGTGCGCTCGATACTGCAGGCGTTGCGAAACGCAAGCAGGCTCGTTCCAAGTACGGTGCGAAGAAACCTAAATAAGAATAACCAATTACAACCATATTAAGATATAAGGAGATATAAGTATGCCAAGAAGAAGTGGTGTGCCTAAACGCGACGTTCTGCCCGATCCTATTTATCATGATAAAGTCGTCACCAAGCTGGTCAATCAGATCATGCTCGACGGCAAGAAGGGTACGGCGCAGTCCATCGTGTATGGGGCATTCGATATTATTCAGGAAAAGACCGGCACTTCCCCTCTTGATGTTTTCAAGAAGGCTCTTCAAAACGTTATGCCTCAGGTGGAAGTGAAGGCGAGAAGGGTCGGCGGTGCGACGTATCAAGTGCCGCAGGAGATCCGTGAGGAAAGGAGACAGACTCTTGGGATCCGTTGGATCGTCACTTTCATGAGAAAGCGCGGCGAGAAGACGAGCGACCAGAGACTTGCCGGCGAGCTGATGGATGCGTCGAACGGCATGGGCAATGCAGTGAAGAAGAGAGACGAAATGCATCGTATGGCAGAGGCCAACAAGGCGTTCGCTCACTATCGTTGGTAGGAAGAAAATGAGAGACTATCCCCTTGAACGTACGAGAAATATAGGTATCATGGCGCATATCGACGCGGGCAAAACGACCACGTCGGAGCGTATTTTGTACTACACCGGCAAGACGCGTAAGATCGGCGAGGTGCATGAAGGCGCCGCGACGATGGACTGGATGGAGCAGGAGCAGGAGCGTGGTATCACCATCACGTCCGCTGCGACGACCGTTACTTGGAAAGACTGCGCCATCAACCTCATCGACACCCCGGGACACGTGGACTTCACCGTCGAGGTGGAGCGTTCCCTGCGTGTTTTGGACGGTGCGGTCGCTGTCTTCTGTGCGAAGAGCGGCGTCGAGCCCCAGTCCGAGACCGTGTGGCGTCAGGCGACGAAGTACAAAGTACCGCGTATCGCCTTCGTCAACAAGATGGACATCGAGGGTGCGAATTTTCCCCGCGTCATCGACATGATGAAGAAGAGGCTGGGTGCCAATGCGGTGGCTTTCGAGCTCCCCATCGGACAAGCCAAAGAGTTCAGAGGTATCATCGACCTTCTCAATATGAAGGCGGACATCTATCACAATGACGACGGTAAGGTCTTCGAAGTTACGGACGTCCCCGCCGAGATGATGGACGCTGCGAAGGAGGCGAGAGCCGTCCTCGTGGAGAAGATCTGTGAGTGTGACGACGACCTGATGGAGAAATTCATCATGGAAGAAGAGATCTCGGTGGACGAGCTCAAGGCGGCGCTCCGTAAGGGCGTCATCGCGAACCAGATCGTTCCCGTTCTCTGCGGCAGCGCATTCAAGAACAAGGGCGTGCAGGCGCTTCTCGACGCCATCGTCGATTATCTGCCGTCTCCCTTAGACATCGGTGAGACCGAGGGTATCGACCCCGATCAGCATGACAAAGTGCTTACCCGCAAGCCCGGTGACGAAGAGCCGTTCAGCGCGCTCGCATTCAAGATCATGACCGATCCTTATGTCGGTAGGCTCACCTTCATCCGCGTTTACAGCGGCGTATTGAAGAGCGGCGACAGCGTGCTCAACGCCAATAAAGGCAAGAGCGAGCGTATCAATCGTATTCTCCGTATGCACGCTAACGAGCGTAAGGAAGTGGACAGCCTGTCCACCGGCGACATCGGCGCCGTCATCGGTCTCAAGAATACGACGACCGGTAATACGCTCTGCGACGAGAAGTATCCCATCGCCTTCGGCGAGATGACCTTCCCCGAGCCCGTTATCACGCAGGCGATCGAGCCCAAGACCAAAGCAGGTCAGGACAAGATGGCTGTCGCGATCCAGAAGCTCGCGGAGGAAGACCCGACCTTCCGTGTCTACACCGACAAGGAAACGGGGCAGACCATCATCGCAGGTATGGGCGAGCTGCACCTCGAGATCATTATGGACCGCTTGGTGCGTGAATTCCACGTGGAGGCGAATATCGGTAAGCCGGAAGTCGCCTACAGAGAGCGCTTCAAGGGCGCCTGCGACGTGGAAGGCAAATACATCCGTCAGAGCGGTGGTCACGGTCAGTACGGTCACTGTAAGATCAAGCTCACGCCGGGCGAACCCGGTTCGGGCGTGATCATCGAGGACAATACGGTCGGCGGCTCCATCCCGAAGGAATACCTGCCCGCTGTTATGGACGGTATCCGCGAGGCTTCCAAGACCGGTCAATTCGGTTACGAAGTGCTGGACTTCCACGTGAGTATCTACGATGGTAGCTACCACGAGGTCGACTCCTCCGAGCTCGCGTTCAAACTCGCCGGTTCCATGGCTTTCAAAGCCGCGATGGAGAAGGTGGGCACCGCGCTCCTCGAGCCGATCGCTCAGGTCAATATCACCGTGCCGGAAGAGTATCTCGGCGCCGTTATGAATACCATTGCACAGCGCCGTGGGAAGGTCAAGGCGATGGAGTCGGACGGCACCATCCAGAGTGTCGAGGCGGAAGTCCCGCTCGGCGAAATGTTCGGTTACGCTACCGAGCTCCGTAGTGCAACGGCAGGTCGTGGCAACTTCGTGATGGCTTTCAAACATTATGATCTCGCCCCCGAAAGTGTAGTTGCAAAGTTCAGAGTAAAGTAGTATAATAAGTAAAGTTGCAGCGGATAGCTGCTTCAAAATAAAATTGTTAAAGATATATTAGGAGGATAATTAACAATGGCAAAGGAAAAATTTGACAAAAGCAAAGTGCACGTTAACGTCGGTACCATTGGTCACGTTGACCACGGTAAGACGACCTTGACAGCAGCTATCACGATGTACTGTGCTAACAAGGGCAATGCGGCGTCCATGAAATATGACGAGATCGACAAGGCCCCGGAAGAGAAGGCACGTGGTATCACGATCAACACCGCTCACGTCGAGTATCAGACCGAGAAGAGACACTACGCTCACGTCGACTGCCCGGGACACGCGGATTATGTTAAGAACATGATCACCGGTGCGGCGCAGATGGACGGCGCTATCCTCGTTGTTGCTGCGACCGACGGTCCCATGCCCCAGACCCGCGAGCACATTCTTCTCGCCCGTCAGGTCGGCGTTCCCTACATCATCGTGTTCCTGAACAAGTGCGATCAGGCTGACGACGAAGAGCTCCTTGAGCTCGTCGAGATGGAAGTCCGTGAGATCCTCGACAAGTACGAGTTCCCCGGCGACACCACCCCGATCATCCGTGGTTCCGCGCTCCTCGCCATGCAGGCTGGTATCGCTGGCAAGTTCGATGATCCCGCTTTCGGCCCGATCCAAGAGCTCCTCGACACCCTCGACACCTACATCCCGAACCCCGAGCGTGCTATCGATCAGCCGTTCCTTATGCCTGTCGAAGACGTCTTCACCATCAC
>JAFTBD010000115.1 GCA_017455385.1 Clostridia bacterium | reverse complement strand
TGCTCACGGGCGTTTTGGTCGTTCGCCTCGACAACAAGGTGGGCAGTCTGCAAGACTTCCTCTGCATTTTGGCGAAGGAGAATATCAACCTCGAGTATATGTACGGCCTCACCATCGAGAACGGTGGCAAGGCGTCCCTCGTCATCAAGGCGTCCGACCTCGACAAGGCGGCGGCTATCTTGACGAAGGCGGGAGCGGAGCTTCTGTCCAACGAGGATATCGCGAAGCTGTAATATGGTCATCGACTTCCACGCGCACGCCTTTCCGGACGCCCTCGCGGAGCGTTCCGTCGCGTATCTTGCGGCGAAGGCGGGCATCGAGCATTATTCGGACGGCACCTGTAAAGGTCTCACGGAGAGCGCGGCGGGCATCGCCGACGTATGTGTGGTGCTCCCTGTCGTCACCAAACCGTCACAGTTTCATTCGGTAAACCTATTCGCAAAGCGAATAGACAGTGGCGAATTCGACTCAGAGAGAGTGCGTCTCCGTTCTTTCGGCGGCATCCATCCCGATTCGGAGGACGTCGCGGGCGAACTCAAAACCATCAAGGAGTTCGGGCTGAAAGGGGTGAAGATACACCCCGATTATCAGGGCACCTTCATCGACGACAAGAAATATCTCGTCATCATCGAGAAGGCGATGGAGCTCGGTCTGTTGGTATCGGTGCATGCGGGGCTGGATCTCGGCTTTCCCGATTGCACCCATTGCACCCCCAAGCGCTCGCGAAATATGCTACGCTTGACGGGAGCGACCAACGTCATTCTCGCGCATATGGGCGGCTACGCGATGTGGGAAAAGGTGGCGGATGAACTCGTCGGCGAACCCACGTATTTCGATACGGGCGTGGTGGCGCGGTCGATGGATACGACGCTTGCGACGCGTATCGTCAAAGCGCACGGCGCGGACAAGATCCTTTTCGCCACGGACAGTCCGTGGGAGAGCTACGAGGCGAGCTGCGACTTCGTGAAAAACTTACGCATATCCGACGCGGAAAAGTCGGAAATATTCGGCGAAAACGCCGCAAAATTACTGGGGATTCATTATGATCTGCAATGAGAAAATGTATGCGCTCGGCGCCAAACGTTCGGTGATACGCGAGCTATTTGAATACGGCAAGAAACGGAAATCGGAGGTCGGCGAGGAGAATGTCTACGACTTCAGCCTCGGCAACCCGAGCGTCCCGCCACCCAAGGCGGTCAAGGAGGCGATCATCCGTCTCTTGGACACCCCGAATGAGACCGCCCTTCACGGCTATACCTCCGCGCAGGGAGATCGTGGCGTCCGTGCGACCATCGCGGAGAACTATGCCGAGAAATACGGCTTCGCTTTCGACCCCGAATTGATGTATATGACCTGCGGTGCGGCGGCGTCTCTCGCCATCACGCTGAATGCGGTGGTGAAGAGCGCGGAGGATGAGATCCTCACTTTCGCACCGTTCTTCCCCGAGTACCGCGTCTTTACCGAGAAGGCGGGCGCGAAGCTCGTGTCGGTGCCTCCCGCAGCAGGATTGGACATCGACGTGGAGGCATTCGCCGCGGCGATCAATGCGCACACGCGCGCAGTCATTATCAATACTCCCAATAACCCGAGCGGCGTCGTCTATTCGGATGAGAAGATCCGTGCGGTCGCGAAAGTGCTCGAGGCGGCGTCTCTAAAGTACGGCGCACCCATTTATCTCATCTCGGACGAGCCCTACAGAGAGCTCATTTTCGACGGCAAAAAAGCCCCTTGTCTCCCCTTGTTTTATAAGGACGTCATCGTCTGCTATTCTTACTCCAAAGCGCTCTCGCTCCCCGGCGATAGGATCGGCTATATCGCGGTCTCTCCGCAGGCGACGGACGCGCAGGAGCTTTACCTCGCCGTGTGCGGCGCGGGTCGTGCGCTCGGCTACGTATGCGCGCCCAGCCTTTTCCAATTCTTGGTGAAGGAATGCGATAAGTTGACGGGGGACATCAACGCCTATCGCGAGAATCGTGACCTATTGTACGGCGCGCTGACGAAATACGGCTTCACCTCAGCGTATCCGTCCGGTGCTTTTTACCTCTTTGTCAAGTCTCCGACGGGGAATGCCGCGGACCTTGCCGATGCGGCGAAAGCGGAGGACGTCCTCGTCGTGCCTTCCGACAGCTTCGGTTGCACGGGCTACGTCCGCATCGCCTACTGCGTGAGCAAGGATATGATCGAGCGCAGTTTGCCCGCGTTCGAACGGATCGCGCGGAAACTCGGACTGCTGAAATGATAAGTAGTCCCAAGCGTTTCTTTCTCATCCTTACCGTCTTCCTTCTTGTCCTCGTGACGGGGAGCACTTTCTATTCGTGCGACGAAGCGCCTTCGGCATCGTCCGTCGGCGCAAATAATACAAAGAGCCTTACTAATCAATCATCGGAGGGAACTATGACTACATTTACGGAAACAGATCAAGCCACGGAATACGTCAGGATCACGATGGAGAACGGACATACCATCGTGATACGTCTTCTGCCGCAATACGTCCCCATCACGGTCACGAACTTTCAGGAACTCGTGTCGCGCCACTTCTATGACGGGCTCATTTTCCACCGCGTTATGTCGGGCTTTATGATCCAAGGCGGCGATCCTCTGGGGAACGGCACGGGCGGAAGCGACAAGACCATCAAGGGAGAATTCATCTTCGAGGTGAATGGGCAGCGTACCATCATCCCGCATCAGCGCGGCGTGGTGTCGATGGCTCGTTCCAATGACCCGGATTCCGCTTCCTCGCAGTTCTTCATCTGCCATGCGGACGCTCCTCATCTCAATGGGCAATACGCCGCTTTCGGCTTCGTCGTGCAGGGTATGGCGACGGTGGACGAGATCGCCGCGGTGGAGACGGACGCGAATGACAAGCCTCTCGTAGATCAGAGAATGCGCACTGTCCGCTTCGTCACGCCGAACAAATAAGACGTTTTTCGCGTTATTTCGTCCGAAAGGCGACGGGTTGACTTCCATTCGGCAAGTATGCTATACTGTCGACAAGAGAAAACTATCGGAGACATATGTTTCACATCATATATAATCCCACGTCAGGTCAGAAAAAGACCGTAAAAACGGCGGAGTTCGTGCGGAGCGAACTCGAGAAAGCGGGCTGTGAAGTCACCTTTCATCCTACCCTCGGGGCGGGGCATTGCACCGACATCGTTCGGGAACTCTCGGGCACGGGCGAGGACGTGAATATCATCATCATCGGCGGCGACGGCACCTTCAGCGAGGCGATCAACGGCGTTGTTGATTTCGACAAGGTCACTTTCGGCTTGATCCCCTGCGGCACAGGCAATGACTTCGCGAGGAAGATAGGCATATCGAGTCGTCCCAAGCGCGCCGTCAAAGCCATTCTGGGCGGGAAGGTGGATCATCTGGACTATCTCGATATCGGGAACGGCGATCGTTGTCTGAACGTATGCGGGATGGGCATGGACGTCGACGTCTTGGTGAAGTACGCGAGCATGAAGCACTTCACGGGCAAGATCAAGTATTATCTCTCCCTCTTCTACGTCCTCACGCATTTCAAGGGGCACACCGTTCGCTATAAGATCGGCGACATAGAAGGGGAGCAGGAGGTCTTTATGGCGGCGATCGCCAATGGCTCCTATATCGGGGGCGGCATGGCTATCTCCGCGGAGAGCGACGTTCGAGACGGCAAACTGGAGCTCGTCGTGATCGATAACATCAAGAAGTCCGTCCTTCCGTATCGCCTCATCAAGTTCCTTTCGGGGAAGATGCACCTTCAGCCCTGCACCCATATTTTCAGCGGAGAAGAGGCGGAGATCGAGATCCTCGATCAGCCCAACGTGCAGATAGACGGCGAGGTCCGCCCGAAATCGAAACTGAAAGGAAAGATCGTCCGCGGGAAGCTTCGCATCTTCTTGTGATGTGCGGATATTTCCGATATTTTGAAAAGAATGGAGAGTCCCGCATCCGTCGGGGCTTTTTCTTTTATTGGGGAAATACGGTCGCTGTCATAAAAAGTGTTTACAATTTGTAAAGAATGCGATATAATAAAAGAAAAACTCAGGAGGGTTTTCACAAATGACTATCGAAGAATTGATCAATAAAGTAGGCAATATGAGCCAAAGCGAGAGGATCGCTCTCGGTCAGAAGTGCGTTGTCA
>JAFTBD010000114.1 GCA_017455385.1 Clostridia bacterium | reverse complement strand
GGAGCCTATGAAGGAGCGAACGGCGGTGAAGGTGAAAGGAGAGATCTCGTCCACCGCCTGTACCACGAAGGAGAAACCCCACAGCAGCGCCGCGATGAAGAGACAAGAGTATCTCGCGAATTTCACTTTGTCGAATGTACGTGTCATATTTCTACCATACTTCCGTATGAGTAGAAAAGTCAAGGAGTTTTGCTTTTCTTCCCCCTGTTGACAAAGAAGGTTTACCAAGACTATAATTGAACTATGGAAAAGACCAACGCGATGCGGATATTGGACAGCGCGGCGGAGCGATACCAAGCCTTCGTCCTCGATACCATCCCTACAGACGGGCGGGACGCCGCGGCGAAGCTCGGCGCGGAGGAAGAAAGCGTCTTCAAGACCCTCGTGACCGTCGGCTCCGACCTCGATCATTACGTTTTCGTGATCCCGGTGGCGGAGACTTTGGATCTCAAAAAGGCGGCTCAGGCTGTGGGCGTGAAGAGCGTCTCGATGCTCCCGCAGAAGGAGCTTTTTCCCTTGACGGGCTACGTGCATGGCGGTTGCTCCCCGATCGGGATGAAGAAGGCTTTCACGACGGTGCTCGACGAGACGGCGCTCCTCTTCGACGAGATCTATACCAGCGCGGGGAAGCTCGGCGTTTTCCTGAAGGCGGCGCCCGCGACCTACGAGCGGGTGGCGAAGGCGACTTTTGTCGATATCACAGCGGACACAAGGCGGTAGATCATGGCGGATATCATAGTTTCGAACGTAAAGAAAAGTTTTGACGGCAGAGAGATACTGCATTCTCTGTCTTTTACGGTGCATTCGGGAGATTTTCTCTCCATCACGGGGGAGAGCGGCAGCGGCAAGAGCACCCTCCTCTCCATTATGGGCGGCGTGATGCGTCCCGACTCGGGTAGCGTCACGGTCGGAGACGTGGACATCGCCGCGCTTTCGGAGAAAGAGCTCGCGAAAATGCGCCGCACCAAGCTCGGCTTCGTCTATCAATTTTTCAATCTGATCCCCACGATGAACGTGCGGGACAATATCTTCCTACCCATACGTTTGGACGGGAAGAAGGTGGCGGACTACCGCGCTCGCGCGGAGGAATTGACGACGTTGATGCGTCTCGAGAAAGTGCTGGAGTCTTATCCCTCCACCCTCTCGGGCGGTGAACAACAGCGTGTTGCCATCGCACGCGCGCTTCTTTATGATCCCGAGGTCATCTTTCTCGACGAGCCGACGGGCAACCTCGACAGCGAGAACGCCCGCAACGTGATGGAGCTCCTCGCGGAATTAAATCGAAAATACGGCGTGACCGTCGTCCAAGTCACGCACAGCGAGCAGGGGACGACCTACGGGAACCGCGTCATCACCATTCAGGACGGCTCGATCGTGAAATGTTTGTAAAAAGTATCCTTCACTCCGTCAAACGCAAGGTGGGGGAGCCCCTCTTGATCCTCGTGACGGTGATGCTCGCCGTCGCCGTCTTTATCGCCGCGTTGTCTCTTCGTTCATCGGTGGAGACGAGGCTTCTCGAAACCTATCGCTCCCTTGCGGGGAGAGCGGACTACGAGGCGTCTTTTTCGGAGGATTACGCCGCCTATTTCGCGACGGAAGACTCGGAGGAATATCGGCGTCTCCAAGAGAGCGCGGAGAAATACGGCACCTTGCATAGCGGCTACCGTTTCGCTCTCTCGGTCGGTCGGGACAGGGTGTATGCCCGCGCCTATTCGACGGATATCAAGGACTTGATGGAATATAACGACGTCATCTTCCTCGTCGGTGCTCCTCTGGAAATGAATAGCGGCGCGATATTCTCCTCAACGTATGCGGAAAAGGCGGGCGTGCATATCGGCGATCTCGTGGAATTATCGGTGTACGGCGCGGGGAAAAAGACGGTGGAGGTCATCGCGCTTGCGGCGGATTCCGGTCCCTTTCTGTCGGTGGACGTTCTCTTGACCGACGTCACGGCGGCGAGGCTGCTTTCTCTCTCCGAAGACGTCAAGATCAGAAATCGATTTTTTATTGAATTATCCGAAGATAAGATGAAAACGCAGGGCGTCACCGCCGAACAGGCGAAGGCGGCTGTCGAGGGGGATGCGACGGCATTCACCTTGGACTCACCCCTCAATGATGAGGATATCGGCATGACCCTTCGTTACGAGTCGATGCTCCTCTATGTTATCGCGGCGCTCGTGGCGGCGCTCGGCGCCATCTTGATCTATACCGCCGTGACGCTCGTGATGAAGAATAGACTGTCACTCGTCGCGCTCTTCCGCAGCGTGGGCGCCTCGACGGGAGGCATATTCCTCTATCTCATCGCCGAGGTGGCGCTCTACGGCATCGTCGGCAGCTTGCTCGGCGTGGCGGCGAGTTACGGGATCTCCGCGCTGATGAACGTGATGCTCGGCTCCGCGAGCGCTCCCGTCACCATCTCCTTCCTGACGGCGTTCTTCGGCGTGCTCTTCGGGCTTGCGCTCGCCTTCGTTTCGGCGGTAGTGCCCGTTTGGAAGGTCAGCGCGATGCCGCTCTACGATATGCTGTCGGCATCTTCTCCCATCGTTAAGAGGAGTTCTCTGCCCGCCATCGTCGCAGGCGTTCTCTTGCTCGGATTCGTTCTGTGGAGCGCTTTCGCCACCGTGACGACCTCTTTTATCGTCGGGGTCGTGACGACGATCCTGCTCCTCGTTTTCCTCTTCCTCGCTATCCCGTCCGTCGTGAAAGCGGTCGGCACCCTCGTGATGAAATGTACGGCGGAGAGCAGGTGCGGTACTTTATACGTCGCGGCATCGGGCGCTCGTGAAAACAGACATACCCAGTCGGGCGCACGACTTCTTTGTATCGCTCTTACGGCGGTCATTGCGGTGGCGTCTCTCTGCGGAGAAGCGGCGGGACAACTCTCCAAAGCGGACAGTCTCTTCCGTGCGGATATCATGATCTCGGCATCCGCTCAAGACCTTTCGAGCATTCAGAGCGAGGTCAGGACGGAGACGGATGCGGAAGGCGCGTATCTCGCCTATATCGAGACCAAATGTTCCCTTGCGCAAGGGACGGGCGTCGTGACTTTCATCGCGGTCAGGAATCAGGAAGCGGCGGACGTGCTCAACGTCTCCTCCTTCGACCTCGACCTTGCCGCCCTGCGCGGCACGAGGCGGCTTGCAATGGGACGCGGGCTCGCGATGAGACTCGACTTGGCCGTCGGCGACACCGTCACCGTGAAAGTGGCGGGGGAAGAGCGGGCATTCACCGTGGGCGCTCTCCTCGATACGCCGCTCGCTTTCGTTTTCACCGACCTCTCGGGGCTCGGGATCGATGCGAATACCTGTCTCGTGCGTTCGTCGTCGGACACCCTCGCCAAGGATCTTTCGGAGCGCTACGCCCGCATCGCGGCGGTCTATCGCGCCCGTGAGCTGTTCTCCTCGCTCTCGGATATGGCGCGAGCCTACATCCGCGTCTTTATCCTCTTGGACGTCATCGTCATCCTCTTCGCCGCCGTCGGCTACGTGAATAACGCCCTCGCGTCCTATCGCGACAGGAAGCGTGAGTACGAGCTCCTGAACGGCGTCGGCGCGGGCAGGGCGGAGCGGCTGAGGATCATCCTTTCGGAGAATGCTCTCGTCGCGCTGTCCGCGGTGATCGTCGGGGTCTTGTCCTCCGTCCTCTTACTCTTCCTCGTGCAGAATATGCTGAGAGCTTTCGGTTTGTATTTCTCTCTCCTCGGCTGAGCGCACTATGCGCGAGCGTTTTTTCCCCATATTAAATATATTTTAATTAAATTTATGCCGATAAAAAGTTGACTTGCCGTCATTCGGTCATTATAATACTTAACATAAAGTCATTATTACGAGGTACATTCAACATGAAAGAATCTATCCATCCCGAGTACAGAAGAGTAAAAGTCGTTTGCGCTTGCGGTAACACCTTCGAGACCGGCACTACGAAGAAGACTGACGTCATCTCCGTTGATATCTGCAATAAGTGCCATCCCTTCTTCACCGG
>JAFTBD010000113.1 GCA_017455385.1 Clostridia bacterium | reverse complement strand
TGTGCCGCAAATTGCATTCCCTCCTTCGTAATAGTGAAACGGTCGTCATCGAGGGAGCGGGGCATTTCTCCTATTTGGAATGCCCCGAATACGCTTATCGCGTCGTGCGCGCGTTTTGTCGAGAAGTATGATCGGCGCGCTTGTTTTCTCCCTCGGGATAGGATATTTCTATAGCCTGCCCTATGCTTCGGTGCTTCAGGGCGGCGGTTATCGACTCGCGGTCTATTTCCGACGTGCGAAGCGGTATATCTTCCTCTCCGTCTTGCATTTTTGCTTATTCGCCGCGCCGCTCATCCTCGCAGAAGTATTTCTTCATAACGCGTTGAAATACTTCGTCTGTTTCTTCGTCTTCATCGTGACGTCGGTCTTGCTCTTTTTCTTGGCTCGTTCGATGCGCGTCCACGTGACGGTGACGGATCGCCTCGTTCGATTGCTCATCACTGCGACCTTGCTCTCCGCTGTCATCGTGCTCCCGACCTACGGCACGCCGCTGACGCTCCTATGCGCCGCGCTTCCCGCGCTTGCGCCCATCGTTCTTCCTCTCGCCGCGCTCATCCTGTCGCCTTTTGAAAGAAGAAATAATCGCAGGTATATTCGCGCCGCATCCGAACGGCTGAGATCTGTCCCGATCCGTATCGGTATCACGGGAAGCTATGGGAAGACGACGGTAAAAGTCTTTCTCGATAGGCTGTTATCCGCAGGTTGCGACATCCTCGCCACCCCCGCGAATTACAATACGCCGCTCGGCATCGCGAAGACGGTGCAAACGATGAATGACGGCACCGAGGTATTCATTGCGGAAATGGGTGCAAGGCGCACGGGCGACATATCGGAACTCGTGGAGATGGTGCGACCGACGGAAGGGATCCTCACGGGTATCGCGCCGCAACACCTCGAGACATTCGGCAATATCGAGAACGTGATGGCGGAGAAAGAGCAGCTCTCGCTCGCTATTCCGAGCGGAAAAGTCTATTATAACCTCGCCGACGAAAGAGTGCGGGAATTATACGCGCGGCGTGACGGGGCGAAAGTTGGCGTCGGATATAAGGACGCGGACGCGATCCTCTCGGACGTTGCCATCACAGTAAAAGGCACGTCATTTCGTTTGAGATATAAAGGTTTCGATATCTCGCTCGACATCCCTCTTCTCGGGCGCGCCGCGGCGGAAGACTTCGCGCTTGCGGCGACTGTCGCCATCGATCACGGCATACATGCGGAGGAGATACAAATTGTCGCGAAACGTCTCTCGGTCGTGCCTCATCGGATGGAAGTCATTCATCAAGGCGGATTGACCGTTCTCGACGACAGCTATAATATCGATCCCGTAGGGGCTGCGGCTGCCTTGGAAACGCTGTCTATGCTACCTGCGAAGCGCCGCATCGTCTATACGTCCGGGATGGTGGAGCTCGGCGCGGAGACGGAGCGGCTGAATGAAGGATACGGCATTCGGATCGGCGAGGTATGCGACGTCGCTCTCGTGCAAACATCCGTCTACGGGGACGCCGTCGTCCGCGGGATAGAGAAGGCGGGACGGGGCACGAATATCATTCGCGTGCGTGACACGGAGGAGGCGACCGCGCTTTTCCCGTCCGTCGTAGGCGCGGGAGACGTCCTTCTTGTGACGGCGGACCTTCCACGCGATTATCTATTGTAAGGAGAAATTATGAAATACGGCATTTTATTCGGTGGCAGGAGCTACGAGCACGACATTTCCATCATCACCGCGACGCAGGCGGCGGCTTGTCTCAAAGGGGACGTGTACCCGATCTATGCCCGAGACGGTGCGTTTTATCTCGTCCGAGGCAAGATGGACGTGAAAGGATTCGCGAATAAAACCGTGAAACTGAGGCGCATTCGATTCGACACCCAAGGCGGAAAATGTTGTATCGTTTGCGGCATTAAACGAATTTTTCTCGACGGAATGCTGATGTGCTGTCACGGCGGCGAAGGCGAGGACGGCAGGTTCTCTGCGCTGATGGACGTGTATGACGTCCCGCACACAGCCTCGGACACTCTCGCGTCCGCGGTAACAATGGATAAAAGGGCGAGTAAGATTTGGTTTGATAGGTACGGCTTCCCGAATGCGCGCGGCGTCTTTTTGAAGGAAGGCGACGACCTTTCTGCTGTAGATGAATTGACATATCCGCTCATCGTGAAGCCTGCGCGTCTCGGTTCGAGTATCGGCATCGACATCGCGCATAATGCGGAGGAACTTGCAGAGCGGCTTGCCGTCGCCTTTTCCTTTGATACCGACGTCGTTGTCGAAGAGGTCATTCCAAATGCCGTCGAGTACAATTGCGCGGCATTCATCGAGAAAGGCGAGGTGATCCTCTCTGCGGTCGAGAGCCCCCGAAAGTGGCATGACTTCCTGACCTTCGAGGATAAATATCAAGGTGGGA
>JAFTBD010000112.1 GCA_017455385.1 Clostridia bacterium | reverse complement strand
TTCTCGACGCCTTTACGGCGGCGGCAGAGGACGCGACCGTTACGATCAATAAAGACTACAGCATTTCCGGCAGAGGAGATCCGTACGTCAACGTGAACAAGGACGTGACGATCGACCTTGCGGGGCGTACGCTGACGATCGGACAAGGCACGATCGTGGTGACGGAAGGCGCAGTCTTGTCCATCCGCAACAGCGCACCCGCGACGGGCGGTATCAAAGGCGTGGCGGGCGTGGATCCCACTTTCGGTGCATACGTTCTCCTGTACGACTGCCGCTTGGTGCTGAATGCGGAGACGGTCAAACAATATGCGACCATCAATCATATTGCCAAAGGGTATCTTGTGGAGGATCTCAACGGCGGTGCTGCCGATGAAAACGGGTACTGCTCCATCGTTCGTCCCATTGCCGTGGAGGATGTTATCGGCGCCATCGAAGCGATCGACGACCCCGTGGTGTATACCGACGATTGCAAAGCAAAGATCGACGAGGCACGTGCGCTGTACGATGGGTTGGCGGCAGAGTCGCAAGCCGAAGTAACGAACTACGAAACGTTGACGGACGCAGAGGCGACCTACGACGGAATGCACTCTGACAAAGAGGCGCTCGACGCATACAAGGTCGAACGAAAAGGCGCTGCGGACGACCTCGCCCTAGAAGGGGACAGCGTCGCGTGTGAGCAACTGATCTCGGATGCGAAGGCAGCCGTCGATGCGGTGGTTTACGATTGCACCAAAACCCTTGCCGCGAACAAGGCGGTCGTGGATGCGATCATCGACGCCCTTGCCGGCGACCTCGCCCTGCAACGCGACAAGGAGGCGTTCGAGGCATACAAACCCACGAAGAAAGGTGCGGCAGACGCCCTCGCTTTGGAAGGCGACAGCGCAGCGTGTGAAGACATGATCGCCGATGCGAAGGCAGCAATTGACGCCTTGACCTACGACGAGGACAAAGACCTTGACGCGAATAAGGCATTGCTCGACGGCATCGTCGCAGACCTTGCCGGCGCTCTCGACCTGCAGCGTGACAAAGAGGTATTCAATGCGTATAAGGAGCCGCAAAAGGGTGCAGCAGATGCCCTTGGCAAAGAGACCGACAGCACGGCTTGCAAGGATCTAATCAAGGACGCTAAAGCCGCCATCGACACTTTGGTCTACGACGAGGAGAAGGCCCTCGACGAGAATAAGGCGTTGCTCGATGATATCGTTGCAGACCTTGCCGGCGCTCTCGATCTGCAGCGTGACAAAGAAGCCTTCGAGGAATACAAGACCACGCAGAAGAGTGCAGCAGACGCCCTTGGCGAAGAGACCGACAGCACGGCTTGCAAGGATCTGATTAAGGACGCCAAAGACGCTATCGACGCCTTGACCTACGACGAGGATAAAGACCTCGACGCGAATAAGGCAATGCTCGATGTCATCGTCGCAGACCTTGCCGACGCACTCGACCTGCAGCGTGATAAAGAAGCGTTTGAGGCATACAAGGCCGCTCAGACGGACGTTGCGGACGCCCTCGCTTTGGAAGGGGACAGCGCAACGTGTGAAGGCCTGATTGCAGACGCGAAGGCGGACATCGACGCTTTGACTTACGCCGAGGACGAAGACCTTGACGCGAATAAGGCATTGATCGACGACATCGTCGCAGGCCTCGCCGATGCGCTGGCTACGCAGCGTGACGAGGACGCTGCGGACGCGGTGGACGCTTTGATTGACTCGATCCCGACCCCTGTGGTCTATCCCTCGAGCAAAGAAGCGATCGATGCCGCGCGTGAAGCCTTTGACGCGTTGACAGACGAGCAGAAAGCTCTCGTGGATGATCTCGAATACCTCGAAAGTGCTGAAGAAACGTATGCGGACCTGAAGGCGGACAATGACGCCGCGGATGCGGTGGATGCCTTGATCGACGCGATCACCCTGCCTGTGGCATATCCCGCGAGCAAGGAGGCGATCGACGCAGCGCGCACTGCCTACGAAGCGCTGACTCCCACGCAGAAAGAGTTGGTCGACGACCTTGCTGACCTCGTGGATGCGGAAAATGCGTACAAGGTGGCAGAGGTCGAGGTGCTGATTGAGACGATCGGCAGCGTTGAATACACGGCGGAAAGCAAGGCGAAGATCGATATCGCCTTGGGCGCCTTTGAAGCATTGACCCCCGAGCAGAAAGAACTTGTCTTGAATCATACGGAATTGCCTGCCGCGCAGGTTACCTATGACGAGCTTGCGGCAAATAACGTGAAGACCTTGATCACCGCTATAGGCAAAGTCAAGCATCCGAAGAGTAAGGAAGCGATTCAAGAGGCGCGCACCGCCTATGATGAACTTACCGAAAAACAAAAAGAGCTTGTGGATAATTACGACACGCTCACCGAGGCGGAGGCGATCTATGCTTCTTATGACAAAAAGGAGCACGTCAGTACAGTTATGGGCTGGGTGTTGTTCGTCCTTGTGATACTGGAACTTCTGTATCTCGCCCTATACTTCATCCTGTGGTATCCGAAGGCAGGCACCGTTGCGGAGAAGTTAAAGCTCGGTGCTCTGAAACCGCTTCTCGGTAAGATCGTGCTCTTCGGCTTCATCGATCTACTCCTCTTGATCGGCAGTGCGGCGTCCGTCGTAATCTTTATCTTGGCGCTTGCGGCACTCGCCGTGTATGCGACACCTATCTCTATCGCCACCTTTGTTCTTGCCTTCCTTGTGATGGCGGCATACGGGGTCTTGATCTTCTTCGGATGGAAAAAGAGAGGCGAAGAAGGGGAAACCGCAGGCGAACCCAAAGATCCCGACATTAAAGAGACGGCGGCACCCGCGGAGGAAGTATCCGAAGAAGTCCTCTCCACGGTCAAAGAAGATAAGGTGACGGAAACTACGGCGGAGCCCGTCGAGGAAGAAAAGGACGAAGAGGTTATCGTCGTAACGGAAAACGGCGCCACCTTCCGCATCCGGATCGTCAAGTCTTTCACCGCAAAACTGATCCAGTCTAGCGACGAGACAAAACGGTACTATCGGGAGTTAAAAAACGAGATCTTATCCTATAAAGGTATAAACAGCAGAGCCTCCTGGAACTACGAGTCCTTTAACTTTGGCAGAAAGCAAGCCGTCAAGATCGCGGTGCGCGGCAAAACGCTTTGCTTGTATTTTGCGCTGGACATGAAGGACCTCAAGGGCTCTAAATATCGCGTTGAGCTTTGCAAATCCGCAAAATACGCTGCGGTGCCCTGTATGTACCGTATTCGCAACGATCGCAGATGCGAGTACGCAAAGGACCTCATTGCTATGGTGGCGGAGAAGTTCGGCTTGGCGAAGGGCAAAAACCCAAACAGAGAGTATTCCTTCCCGTACGAAGATAACGCCGCCTTGCTCGCAAAAGGGCTGATCAAAGAGGTCAAGAGCAAAATCGCGCAACCTGTAGCAAACGAGCATATCCATTTAAGGTCCGTCACCGTAAACGAAGCGGACGCGCAAATGACCGACGAAGTAGCGGCTACTTTTATCGAAGACGACGTGGACGGAAAGGCTCATAGCGGCAAAAAAGGCATTATAAACATTGATGTGCTGTCGGCAAACTTCAGCGACGGGGACACCGTGGATATCGAGGCTCTGTGGGAAAAGAAACTCGTTTCCGCGAGTGTCGGACGGGTGAAATTGCTTGCGAGAGGTTCGCTCGATAAAGCGTTAAACGTCGATTTGCAAGATTATTCCTTGCAGGCAGTTAAGATGATTGTCCTTGTCGGCGGTACCGTCCACAGAGCAAAATAACCCACCCATTACGCCAAATTGAGGTGCCCGTTCGCGGCACCTCTTTTTGTTGCATGTGATCTGACATTTCATTTTTTTTTGAGCCGTTTTCAGCCGCTTTTTCAATGGAAGTCTGAGTCGCCGCTTTCGAGCTGTTCGAACCGATTTCTTCGGAAAATCCGTAAAAATAAGGACTTCGTGGGAAGTCCTTATTTTGGCGCGCCATAGGGGGTTCGAACCTCTAGCCTTCGGTTCCGTAGACCGACGCTCTATCCAGTTGGGCTAATGGCGCATAGTTTATTAAATTGTTTGTTCTCTAACGATCGGAACCGAAGGCTAGAGATATTGGGGTCCCTGCAAAATTGAGAAATTTTGCGGGGTAGCGACAAGACTCGGCGATAATAGCGTAGAGCGGTGTTGCCGCGAAGCGCACACGAGCCGATGACTTGGAGCAGGTTCCGTAGACCGACGCTCTATCCAGCCAATGCTAATGGCGCATTCGTTGTGGTGACAAGGTCGGATGCTTCCGTTCTTATGTCAACGGAAATAATTATATAATCGCGTGGCGGGTTTGTCAACTGAAAAACCGCAATTATCCGCGCGAATCTTGTCGGCGCGGACGGGACGGCGTTTCGGCTCCCGCGAGCGGATGGATCAGTCGCTCTCTTTGATGCGATCCACGAGGTCGTAGATGCGTTGCAGGTCGTCCTCGGAGTAGTAGTCGATGACGATCTTGCCTTTTTTGTCGCTGCCCGAGACGCGGACTTTCGTGCCGAAAACGCGCTGCATATCGTCTATCATCGAGCGCAGTTCGAGGGAGATGGGCTTCTTGGCGGCGGGGACTTTCTTCTCTCCTTGGAGAGCCGCGATGCGCGCCTCGAGGTCACGGACGGACATCTTCTTTTGGACGACTTCCTTCGCGAGGGCGAGCTGGAGCTCGGGGGGCTTCACGCCCATCAATACTTTCGCGTGTCCCGTGCTGAGGCTGAGGTCTCGCACCATATTCTGTATCTCGCGGGGAAGGGTGAGGAGGCGGAGGGAATTCGCCACCGCGGGGCGGCTCATGCCGAGGGTCTTCGCCAGTTCTTCCTGCGTGAGTTCATTCTCTTTCAAGAGGGTATAGAGCGCTTCGCTCGCTTCCATCGGGTTCAGGTCTTCGCGTTGCAGGTTCTCCACGAGGGCGATCTCGCGACGCTCCTTCTCCGAGATGTCTTTCACGATGACGGGGATCTTCTCCAGCCCCGCGATCTTCGCCGCGCGGTAACGACGTTCGCCCGCGACGATCTCGTATCCGCCGTCTCTCGCCACCACGACGAGGGGCTGCAAGATGCCATGCGCCTCGATGGAGGCGGCGAGCTCCGCGAGGGAGGTCTCGTCGAATGTCTTACGCGGCTGCAAGGGGTTCGGGCGCACGAGAGCGATAGGCACTTCGGTGACGCCTTGATTCAGTTCGCCTTGCTCGTCGTAGGACGCGATCTCGGGGTTGTCCAGTTCGCGCATATCGGAGATCAGCGCGGCAAATCCTCTTCCCAATCTACTGTTCGCCATAATTATTTCCTCTTACTCTCTCTTGCTAAGAATTCTTCCGGTGCGCGCATATACGCCACGGCGCCTGCGCACTTTTTATCGTATAAAATGACGGGCATCCCGAAGCCGGGCGCCTCCGCGAGACGTACGTTGACGGGGATGCGCGTCTTGAGCACTTTGTTGCCGAAATATTTCTCGATCTCCTCCGCCACCTGCTGATGCAGCTTGTACCTGCCGCTGTACATCGTCAGGAGCACGTGATTCACTGCGAGGCGGGGATTGAGGAGCTTCTTGATGATCTTGATGCTGTCGAGGAGCTGTGCGAGACCCTCCATCGCGTAGAATTCGCATTGGATGGGGATGAGCACGCTGTCCGCCGCCACCATGCTGTTGATGGTGATGAGGGACATCGAAGGGGGACAGTCCAAGAGAATGTATTCATATTTCCCGAGAAGGGGCTCGATGGCTTTCTGGAGGACCTTCTCGCGGTTCGGCATATCGTTCATCTCCATCTCGATGGCGGAGAGGTCGATGGAGGAGGGGATGATGTCCAGCCCCGCAGGCTCGGTGTGGTGGATGACTTCCTCATTCAGGATGTCCACGTTGCCGCACATGACGGTATAGATATTCAGGGCGGGCTTGACGTCCTTCTTGCCCAGTTCGTTGACAAATTCGACGTGTTTGCTGACGCCGAGACCGGTGGTGGCATTGCCCTGCGGGTCCATATCGATGATGAGGACCTTCTTGCCCATCTTCGCCATGCAGGCGCCCATATTGATGCAGGACGTGGTCTTGCCCACGCCGCCCTTTTGATTGATGATCGCTACAACTTTCGTTTTCATAAGTATCCTTTTCGCCCCGTTCGCGCCTCGGAGCCGTTTTCGTCACACGATGCAGTAACTAATTGTAACACATTTCGAAAAGGCATTTCAACCCTTTCACGGAATTCCTCACCCGCAAAAAGAGCCAAATGCCTGAATGGTCGGAATATAGGGAAGATTTATTTTTTCGCGTGCGCGATACTCTTGATGCCGAGGTAGTTGCCCGCGCAGAGCTCTGTGTCTTTGAGGGCGCGGTGGGCGCCTGTGGTGTCGAGACAGAAATATTCCGCCACGGTGGTCTGTTTGTGGTTCGGCAGGTCGGGAAGGTAATGGCGCGAAAGGCGCAGAACGTCCACGAAGTCATTCGGCAGGGGCTCGCCGAGATAACGGGTGAATTCGTCGTAAAGGAAATTGACGTCGAAATTCACGTTATGCCCGATGAGGACGTCCTCGCCGAGGAAGTCTCGGAATTCGCGGAGGATATTCGTGCGCGGACGTGCAGAACGCACCATCGCGTTGGTGATGCCCGTCAGCTGTGTGATGAAGAAAGAGATGGGCAGCGCCGGTTTGATGAGCTCGGAATACTGCGCCGAGAGCTCGTCCCCGCGGAAGCGCAGCGCGGACACCTCGATGATCTCCGCACCCTCGCCGGGCATCCCCGTCGTCTCTATGTCGATGACGGTATAATCATCCGGAAATTCGAATAAACTCTTCCCTTTTAACGGACGACAATTTCTCATTTCCGGCATGTCACTTTGTGCTCCGACCGTTAAGATATTCTTCTTGTTCCGGGGTGAGTTCGTCTATCGTCAGACCCATTGCGGCGAGTTTGGCGTGCCCTATCGCGTCGTCTATCTCATCGGGGACGTAGTAGAGTTTCTTCTCGAGGATGGCGCGGTGATCGAGGAGCCATTTCAGGCTGAGCGCCTGCACGGAGAAGGACATATCCATGATCTCCGCTGGGTGACCGCCGCCGCAAGCGAGATTCACCAGCCTGCCTTCGCCGAGGATGTAGAGCGTCTTGCCGTTCGCGAGCGTATAACCTTCGACGTTTTTGCGCGCCTCGAAACGGGCGGTGGCGATGCGGCGAAGAGCCGCCACGTCCACCTCGCAGTCGAAGTGTCCCGCATTGCAGAGGATGGCGCCGTCTTTCAGCATAGAGAAATGGCGCTCGGTGATGATGTCTTTGCACCCCGTCGCGGTGATGAATAGGTCGCCGAGGGGCGCCGCCTCGTCCATTTTCATAATGCGGAAGCCGTTCATCTCGGCGTCGAGTGCTTTGAAGGGGTCGATCTCGGTGACGATGACCTTCGCGCCCATCCCTTTCGCGCGGAGCGCGATGCCTTTTCCGCACCAGCCGTAGCCCGCCACCACGACGGTCTTGCCTGCCACGATGAGATTCGTGGTGTCCATGATCGCCGTCCAAACAGACTGCCCCGTGCCGTATTTATTGTCGTAATAATGCTTGGCTTTCGCGTCGTTTACAGCCATCATCGCGCAGGGGAGCGTGCCCTCGCGTTCGCGCGCCTTGAGGCGCAGGATGCCTGTCGTGGTCTCCTCGCATCCGCCGAAAAGTTCGTCGCCGTAAGAGGCGCATTTGCCCGAGAGAAGCTGCACGAGGTCGCCGCCGTCGTCCACGATGAGGTGCGGGTGGCAGGCGAGGGTCTCGGTGAGCAGATCTTCGTATTCGTCCATCGTAACGCCGTGTATGCCGAATGTCTCCACGCCCATCTCACATATCGCCGCCGCGACGTCGTCTTGGGAGGAGAGGGGGTTGCATCCCGTCAGATACACGTCCGCGCCGCCTTCTTTTAAGACGTAGGCAAGGTTCGCGGTCTTTGCTTCCAAGTGGACGGATACGGCGATCCGAAGCCCCGCGAAGGGCTTGGTCTCCTTGAAACGGCGTTCGATGGCGCCGAGGCTGGGCATGAAGGAGCGCACCCAGTCTATTTTCTTTCTGCCGAGGGGGGCAAGTTTCGGGTCTTTGATGTGGCTCATATCGGTTCCTCTATAGGTATTTCTTCGCGATGCGCGCCGTCTCGTACAGGACGCGTTCACGGTCGATCGCGGTAAATTCTTTCTTGCGGTAGACGAAATTCCCGCCCACCATCACGGAGTCTACCTCCGAGCCGTTCGCCGAATAAACGAGGGCGGATGCGATGTCGTTCGCGGGGGTGAGCGCGAGGGCGTTCATGTCGAGGAAGGTGAGGTCCGCGAGGTAGCCTTCCTCGATGAGCCCGGTCTTCTTCCCGAATACTTTTCCCGCGTTCATCGTCGCCATGCGGAGCGTCTCCTGCGCCGTGGCGATCTTGGGATCGCGGCATTGCGCCTTCTGCAGGAGGGAGAAGTAATTCATCTCGTGGAAAAGGTTCTGTGAATTATTGCTTGCCGCGCCGTCCGTGCCGATGCAAATGCGCAGTCCGTGTTGATTCATTTTCAAATAATTCGGCGCGCCGTTGCCGAGCTTTGCGTTGCTGACGGGGTTCAGGACGACGTGGGCGCCGCTCTCACTGAGAAGACGATAGTCCTCTCCGTCGAGCTGTACGCAATGGGCGAGCAAGGTGCGTTCGTCAAGGAAACCGAGTTCCGTGAGATATTCCACGGGGGACTTGCCGTGCGCTTTTATGCAATCTTCATATTCTTTGCGACTCTCGGCGAGATGGATCTCTTTGCCGAGGGAGAGCTCGTGCGCCTTGTCGTTCACTTGGCGCAAGAGACGCTCGGAGCAGGTGTATATCGCGTGCGGCGCGAGAATGAAATCCAAGAGGTCGGACTTGTATTCCGCCATCTCCTCCATCGCTTCGCGGAAGCGGGAGGCTCCGTCCGTCGTGAGGTCGTCTCCGACGAGACCGCGTCCGATGTTCGCGCGGATGCCTGCGTCACGCATAGCGCGGGGGACGTCGCCTTTGAACATATGCATATCGGTAATCCGGGTGGTGCCCGTAGAGATCATCTCCATACAGCCGAGCAGAGCGGACCAATAGGCGTCCTCGCCCGTCATCGCGTCTTCGATGGGCATCACGCGGCGGAAGAGCCACTCGTCGAAAGAAACGTCGTCCGCGCAGCCGCGCATAAATGACATATACGCGTGCGTGTGCATATTCGCGAGCCCGGGGATCACGAGGAGCCCTTTGGCGTCCACCGTTTCGTAGTCCGTGTCGTCCGCGAGAGTGCCGACGTGCGCGATCTTGCCGTCCGCGACGTAAAGGTCGGCCTGCACGGGGCATAGCGCGGCGTTTGCGCCCATTTGTAATATCGTTCCGCCTGTGATCTTATATTTCATACATTCACCTTTTCGATAGGACTTTCTCGATGCGAGGGAGCATATCCCGCGCGATCTTCGCGCTGTTCATCGCCGCCGCTTTCTCGAAGACGGCAAAGACCAGCTCGGGGTCCGCGTCCGCCGTGTCCGAGATCACACGTATCACGACGAAGGGGACGTTATTGAGGTGCGCCGTATGCGCCACGGCAGCGCCTTCCATTTCCACGCACAGGGCGCCCGTCTTCTCCGCGATGACGCGCTTGGTCTCGTCATCCGATACGAAGACGTCTCCGCTGGTGATCTTGCCGACGATAGCGGTCTCGGCGACGTCTGCGGCGAGACGCACGAGGGCGGGATCGGCACAGTATGCCTTTTGCAAAGAGTCGAAGGACTCCAGAATGAAATCCTGCATATCGTGGTAAACGAGCACGTCGCCCACCACGACGTCGAATATCTTCAGTTTCGGGGAGAGAGCGCCCGCGACGCCGCTCTGAATGATGGCGACGGGATGATAGAAGTCGATGAGGATCTGGGTGTGCACGGCGGCATTCACCTTGCCTACGCCGCAAGAGACCAAGACGACTTCCACGCCGTCTATCTTGCCGAGGTAGAATGTGGAGCCTGCTCGCACCTCTTCCCGTTTGTCCGTCATAGCGCTACGAAGCAGATCGATCTCCGAATCCATTGCGGATATGAGCCCTATCATAGTCCTCTCCTTTTCGGGCGCATTTCGGCGCCGTCAATAGACATAGTAACATATATCGCACGCGTTTTACAAGTACGAAGGGATAAAAAAAGACCTTTCGGACATAGCCGAAAGGTCTTTACGTTCAAATTGTTATGGGATCATTCCCACTCGATGGTGCCGGTGGGCTTCGGCGTGAGGTCGAAAGCGACACGGTTCACGCCCGCGACTTCGTGGGTGATGCGGTTCGTGATGTGACCGAGGAGCGCGAAGGGGATCTCGGGCACCGTGGCGGTCATCGCGTCACGGGTATTGACGGCGCGGAGCACGACCAAATAGCCCTCCGTCCTCTCGCCTTTCTCGTTGACGCCGACACTCTTGAAGTCGGGCACGATGGTGAAATACTGCCACACTTTGCCTTGGAGACCGTTCTTGGCAAATTCCTCGCGGAGGATGGCGTCCGCTTCGCGAACGACTTCCAGTCTCTCGCGGGTGATGGCGCCGACGCAACGCACGCCGAGTCCGGGGCCCGGGAAGGGCTGACGATATACCATATTGTCGGGAAGACCGAGCGCCTTGCCGACCACGCGGACTTCGTCCTTGAAGAGGAGTTTGACCGGCTCGACGAGCTCAAAGTCGAGATCCTTGGGCAGACCGCCGACGTTGTGATGCGCCTTGACGCCGTCTTTGCTCTCCAAAATGTCGGGATAGATGGTGCCCTGCGCGAGGAAGGCGATGCCCTCCAGCTTGCGCGCCTCTTCCTCGAAAACACGGATGAATTCCGCACCGATGATCTTGCGCTTGGTCTCGGGATCTTTGACGCCCGCGAGTTTGTCGAGGAAGCGATCCACCGCATCCACGTAGATAAGGTTCGCGTTCATCTGATCGCGGAATACTTTGATGACCTGCTCGGGTTCTCCTTTACGGAGAAGACCGTGATTGACGTGCACACAGACGAGGTTCTTGCCGATCGCCTTGATGAGGAGCGCGGCGACGACGGAACTGTCCACGCCGCCGGAGAGGGCGAGAAGGACTTGCTTGTCTTTGACTTGCTTTTTGATGGCGTCCACCTGCTCGGCGATGAATTTCTCGGCGAGAGCGGGGGTGGTGATTCTTTCCATAGTGTCGGGACGAACGTTCGGATCCATAAATATGCCTCCTGAAAAAGATATTGTGATTATACCACCGCGGGCAGGAGAGGTCAACTCGCGAGCGCGCTTTTTGCCGAAAAAATTTTTGCGCGCAGGCGATAGCGCACCGTCTATACGGGCGTGATCGAGGAAGCCGCGCCAAGGGAGGTCAAGGGACTCATTTCTTTAATTAGGCGCAAGGGGCACGCAAGGGACTTGCAAGGCACTTTCGTCGCTTCGCTCTAATTATGAATTAGGAATTAGGAATTAGGAATTGAGGTGACGCTGCGCGAGAGTGGAGTGTGGAGAGTGGAGAGTGGAGTTGCGGAGGCGCTTGCTCCAATGCGGAATGCGGAATTCGGAATGCGGAATGAAGGTGGCGCTGCGCGAAAATATATAATCGTCATCCTGAACGAAGTTGAAGGATCTCATCCATTTTTCTGTATAGGAATACCCGAATGAGAGCGGAGATGGGGTGGGAGCACGTTGCGCTTGCGAACTTGTGAGCAAGCGTTTAGGCGGAGCACCCTATGGACGCTCGACAAGCCGCGAACGAGACAAAAGTCTCGGAGCGTGAGCGGCAGTCCACCAAGAAGTTGCGTTAGAGATGGCGTTTGCTATCTCGGCAACCATAGGCGGACAATGCCGCGCAGGGAATTAGGAATGAAGGTGACGCGCAAAGCGCGATCCTATTTTGAGACAATGTGAGTAGATCTTTTTATTTTCTTGTCTTCTCGGTCGCTTCGTGATACAATGGCGGTATGGGTAAGCTTTTTCACGTCTTGAAAGGAATTATGATCGCTCTCTTGTCGGTCAGCTGGTGCGCGTTGCAGACGCTGGTCGGAGCGGTGCTCTTCCTCGTGTTCCTTCCCGGGGGCAAGGTGACGACCTATCGCGGGATGGTGATTTTGTATCATCGTGCTCGTTTTTCTTTCTCGCTCGGCGTCTTTTGCTTCATCTCAAATAAGGCGGAAAACGCCGGCATCGTTCGCTCCCATATGTTCGGACATTTCTTGCAATCTTGCATTTTCGGTCCCTTTTATCTTTTCGTCGTAACATTGCCGCAACTCGTCTTGCGCATCCCCGCCGTGAAGCGTCGTCGTCTGGAGCGCGGGAAGACCCCCGAGGACGTTCTCATCGAGCGCAAAGCCGCCTCCCTCGCGACCCTCGCCGGGGAATGATCTCACCTTACTTTCACTGTGAATTAGTGAAATTTTAATCATCTTTAAGATTTTCTATCTCATTTTGGATGATTTTACCGCGTGCGCCGTCTTGACAGGAATACATTTGCTCCATATAATTACACATAGGAGCGAGAATGAGAAAAATTTTTTTCGTAAAAAAAAGATCCTTTTTGTTTCTGACATTTGCGGTTGCGTTTGTGTTTTTTGCGTTAGTTTTGTTTCTTTTTGCATGTGATGATCCCGAAGGTGATTCCGTAAGGATCGTCGTGCAAGATGATTTCAGAACGAGATATTTTGTCGGAGAAGAATTTACTCCGACGGGTTCGATACGTGTCTATTTCGACGTTGATTACTTTGCGGAAGTTCCGATAGAAGCCTCTATGGTTACAGGCTTTGATTCCTCGCGAAAAGGTGATTGCATCGTTGTGATAACGTATCAAGACATGACGGCAACGGTTCTGCTCCGAATCGTGGAGAAGAAGGCGGTTTCTCTCGTTCCGGAGGAGGAGAAGCTCCCCACCGTCCTATTCGAGGGGAAGCCTTTCCCTTCGGGGATTACCTTCACGGCGGAGATGGAAGACGGCACTTTTATCGAGAATATCCCCTTGGACGTCTCCTATCTCGACGGGTTCGATCCGATGCAACTCGGTGAACAGGAGATCACCATCTCATACGCGGGTGCGAAAAAAACTTTCCGCGTTACGGTGAAACAGGAGGAAATAACGGACGTTGTCTTAGAGAATGTCACTTCGATCAATACCGAATATCCATATGGCGCGGAGGCGCCGTGTCTCGACGGAATGAGGCTTCGTCTCGAGTACGACAGCGGGCGATCCGCCTATATGAACGTCATGTTATCGATGGTGTCCGGCTTCGACGCGTCCAAGAGCGGAGAGCGTTCGATGACGGTTCGTTTCGGCGAGTTTGATCGTACGTTTTCCTACCGTGTCTCGAGGGCGCCATGCGCTTTCGTCTTGGACGAAGATCTCGTGACGGTGATGGAGAAAGGCACGCCTCTCTCGGGCTACGGTACCCTTTATTATGATGATGAAAGTAGCGAAAGGATCCCCCTATCATCGGAAAATGCGCCGGACTATTCCTCTGCAACGGCGGGTTATCACGTAGTCGCCGTCACGGTCGAGGGCTTCTCGGACGATTATTGTTACACCGTTCTTCCCTCCATCGAGAGATACGAGGTCTCTTATACGGAAGTGGTGAAAGTCGGCTCTTCGCTTAATGTCGAGGATGCATTACACGTATTCTATGAAACGGGAGAGGATGAAGCGCTCCGTTTCGACAGCGACAGGCTCACTGTCGAATTGCATCGATTTGACACGGCAGGTGACGTGGCACAGAAAGTCTCTTTCCGCACGCTTGAACTCGTTTTGCCCGTCCACGTATGCACGGAAGAAGAATGGAATGCGGTGGATCACATCGAAGTGTCCGGGCAGGTCCTTCGCGAACTGACGGAAGGGGAAAATTTGGAAGACGAAGACTTCGAGGGGGTGGAGGTGATCGTTGTCTATTCTCACCTCGATCCGGTGAAGGTCGCGCTTGATCCCGCGTGGGTGACCGTGACGTATCCGACGGAGCCGCTTGAGGAGGACGTTGATCTCACGATAACGGTTTCCTGTTATGGAAAAACGAATGCCGATCTGACGGTGCGGATGAAGTCCACCGCGAATGCAAGACGCGTTACGGGGCTCTATCTTTTCGGACTGCACAGCATTTATGCGGTCGGAGATACGCTTCCGCTCGATGAAGCCTATTTCGTCGCGGAATATGGCGACGGATACGCGTATGGCGACGAAACGCCGCTGTCTCAGGCGGATGAGGTCTTCGGCTTCTCTACGGCGGAGACCGCGGAAAGTGCTACGCTGTCTGTGACCTATCAAGGGTACGTCGCAACGCACACCTACAGCGTCATTTCGCGCGAAGAAGCCGAGAAGGTGACGATGACGGAAGTATTCGGGATGGATCAGATCATTTATGTCGGCGATACCATCGACGACGTTTCTCTCGACGACATCAGGATCGCGGTCACCTATGGTGACGGTTACAGGACGGAGCAACTCGTTCCCACCGAGGCGGAAGGAGGTCCCTTTACGTCGGAAGGCAACGCAACGGTCGTCTTTGTCTCCGGATCCTATCGCGCGAATTACATCATTACGGTTTATCCGAGGGAAGGGTGAGCGGACTTGTTTGCCGCTTCGAGCTTCAAACGCCGAACACGCATAATTTACTATCATTTATTAAATTTTCTTAATTTTTGGAAAATTTTGTTAAATTTGAATAACAAAAAGCAAACAAATTGAAAAAAAACGATTACAAAAAAGATAAAAAATTTGAAAAAGTATTGAAATTCGCAAAGATATATATTAATATATAAGAGCAAAGGCGGTCGATTCATTCCCTTTTATAAATAAAAGGGGCGCCTGAGTGAGTAATTACGGAGGAGATTCGGATGAAGAAGCGGACCGAGGAAGAGAAAGAGCTGAACGGTACGCCCGTCGAAGAGACGTCGGGCGAAGTATCGGATAGCAAACTTCCCAAGAAAGCTGTCACCGGCGCTGCTGCAGCCGCCGCATTCTTTGCCAAACTCGGCGCAGGTATCAAGCACTATGCCTCGCTGATCATCCTCATCGTGTTCGTCGGCGCCATTGCTTTGGTGTCCAACTTGGTCGCCATCAATAACGGTTCAAGCCCGCTGTTAGATAAGATGCCGATGGCGGAAGCGTCGTTTGAGACCGGCGGGTCTGCGATCGAAAATGCGACTGCGCTGAATCAATTCCTCAGGAGCAATACCGCCGTCACGGACGCCACCTTTAACGCAAGTAGCTATGCGGCAGGCAGCACGGCAGCCACCGGCGGTGGCATACCTGGGCTCGCCGATGCGAATGTGGACCATATTTCGGTCAATATCCCCGGTGACGATGGTAAATACTATGCTGCGCATACTACTGACTTTATCTACTCCGACGGCGGCACGATGACTTATGCCTTCTGGGCTTGCTGTGGTAATACTAGTGCACATACGAACCTTATGGTGTGGTATTCGAGCAAAAATGAAAATAGTGTTACGGCAAAATGGGCGAATTACATAAAGGTCAACTGCCGCGCGCAGAACGGAACGATCAAGGTTTGGATTTATGCGGTTGACGAGAGTGGTGGCGTTGTCAATATCAAAGGTAGCTCGAGCAGTTATTCGTCGATCAGTACCAGCTTTACTGATTACGGCAAATCCGTTCCTTTGAGAAAGTATCAATACGTCGCCATTCGCGCCTACAGCACGGATGGCGCTGCTGCCGGCAACGGTCGTTGGCTTTTGCTCACGAAGATCGAGCCGACTTATTATCACGACCGCAGTCATTATTTGACCACGAATATTACTTTGAATACATCAGGCAACACCGCCAAGAATAATAACGACGTGACCAACCTATCTTTCAGCAAAACCTTCTACGGCAATGGCAAAAAAATCACTTGGAGCACCTGCAAGTATTCGAGCGCACACACTACCGAGAATGTGGATGGTAACGAAGGTCATTACGGCGTGCTGTTCGGCACTCTGACAGGTAAGGTCAAGGATCTGACTCTAGTCATCAATGTGTCACAATATAATTATAGTTATTCAAGCGGTGGCAATAAATATGTAAACTTTATCGGTGGCATATGCGGGATGTTGAACGGGGGATCGCTTTATAACGTTACGGTACAGTCCAATTCCGGCAAAGGAATAAGTTATAAGGGGAAAATGACGGGCAGCGGCTCCGGCGCCGCCGGAGGGGGCGTGGCCCTCGTTTGCGCCAAAGTCGGCGACGACGGGGGGACGGTACGAAACACCAAGATCATCCATAACGGCTGTATTTTCGCCAATGGACACGATAAAAAGGATAAATCGGGCTCCAATGCGTCTAACCGTGCGCACGTTGGCGCTCTTTTTGCCGAGACGGTGGGCAGCCCCGACGTGGATACGCTGATCTTCGAGGGGAGCGGTGTCATTTGTTGCGATAACGACGGCACGGGCGACGAAGATGAGGCAGGTGGGTTGATCGGCGTGGTCAGATCCGGTTCTTCCTTCACCATGTACAGCGTCTTGTACAAATTCAACGGATCGATCGGCACCTACCACAATAATCCCGGAGTCATAATCGGTTGGTGTGAAGGCACTTGCACTATCAAGAGTTTGTGCATTCGCGACGATATTCGGCCCAAGCGATATAAAAACTGCGGCGCCGACGATACGATGTCTTTGCCGTCGGGCGCAACCGCTTACGCTACGCACGACGAAGCAACTGCTCTCAGTCAAAGCGAATGTAGCGGTAGTTCCAATAAGGCTACCGTCACCGGCACTTGGCACTATAATCAATATCTTTATAGCGTCGCCGGAAGCAGTTACAGTTCCGACTACGGCACGTTTGAGGTGTCTCCTTATTGGACGCAGGATGAGGAGTCCGAAACGGTACGAGACACTTGGCGCGTGACGATGACGCCCACCTCGAGCTATATCGCCGCTTCCATCAAATCGGGTTCCAACGGTAGCGAAAGCAATTTTTATACGCAACTATTTGATACATATTACGCCGCAGGAACGCAACGCACGTATGATTATAACTGGAATCATTATGGTTGCTCGGACGCGCACAATTACGTCGGATACGCCGCAAAGATCAGCACGACATTGTCGTGCGCCAGCGGCGGCAACAGCGGACAGTACGACGGCGCAGGATGGACGTTTAAGCCCTATTACTCCATAGATAGCAAAACGCTCTATACGAATACCGGCGGCAAGACGATCAACGGTAGTTCTATCAGTTTCTACTATCACAGTCAAAATGCTTCGGGCGGAAATATAACGACCGAAGCGGCGGACGGCACCTCGAAAAACAGCGTCCTAACGCATAAGGACGTGGGCGTCTATACCTGCGCTCTCAGAACGGGAACAGGTGCGAACGCCACGTTATTCGGGACTTCGTCCAGTTACCGCGTTGCTTATGCGGGCGATGCCTCGGGCAACTTCAACGCGAACACGCCGAGTTATGTCGGCTATTACGACGGCGACACCATCACTTTCACCACGACGAAACGAGAGTTGGAGTTTGTTGCGAAAACTACAGGTGGCTCTTATACCTATAATGGGCAGCAAAATTGGGAGAACAGGGCGGTTGGTTGGGTCAAAAACATCGTTCATAAAGAGGTCCTGAAGTTTTACTTCTACGAGTCGTCTCCGCGCGCCGACGGTAAATTGGTCTATTTCCA
>JAFTBD010000111.1 GCA_017455385.1 Clostridia bacterium | reverse complement strand
GTCCGTTCCGCCCGAAACGAGGTTCACGCCGTTTTCGATGAAACGCTTGCTCATCGCACGTGCATTCAATACGATCTGATGTTGATATGCCTTGAATTCAGGCGTCAAAGCTTCGCCGAACGCCACGGCTTTAGCCGCGATAACGTGCATTAACGGACCGCCCTGCGTACCGGGGAATATGGACTTGTCGATCTTCTTGGCGATCTCTTCATCGTTCGTCAAAATAACGCCGCCGCGCGGACCGCGCAAAGTCTTATGCGTCGTAGTCGTGACGACGTGCGCGTATTTCATCGGATTATCGTGTTCACCCGCAGCAACGAGTCCCGCGATGTGTGCCATATCCACCATTAAATACGCCCCCACTTCGTCCGCAATGTCACGGAAGGTCTTGAAGTCGATGGCGCGCGGATACGCCGAAGCGCCCGCAACGATGAGGCGCGGCTTATGCTCCAGTGCCAGTCTGCGCACTTCGTCGTAGTCGATCCTGCCGTCTTCTTTCTTGACGCCGTACGGGACGATATTATAGTTTTTACCCGACATATTCACGGGGCTGCCGTGCGTCAGATGACCGCCGTGCGCGAGATTCATGCCGAGAATGGTGTCCCCTACGTTCAACAAGGCAAAATACACAGCCAAGTTGGCGTTGGCGCCGCTATGGGGCTGAACGTTGGCGAACTTCGCACCGAAAAGAGCCTTCACCCTATCTCGCGCGATATCCTCTACTTCATCTACGAATTGGCATCCGCCGTAATACCTCTTACCGGGGTAGCCCTCCGCGTATTTATTCGTCAAGTGACTGCCCATCGCCGCCATTACGGCAGGCGTCACGATATTCTCGCTGGCGATAAGCTCGATATTCTCTCTCTGTCTCGTCAGTTCACGCTGCATCGCGCCGAAAACTTCTTCGTCCTGTTTCTTGATCGTGGATAAATCAATCATTATTCTTTCCTCTCCTGTGTTTCGCGGGATAGTCTCGCGCATTATTTTATTTATTTATGTGCGGTCAATCCGCCAATAACCCTTCTATGATCCCTTCAAGCTCGGATGTGGGTCTAAGCCCCATCGTCTTATTCACCTGCTTGCCGTCTTTGAAAAAGAGAAGCGTAGGTATCGCTGAGATGCGGTACGCGATCGCCAATTCTTCCTCTTCGTCCACGTTGACGGAGCCGAATGCGACTTTTCCTTGATATTTTTCCGCGAGCGCCTCAACGATGGGAGACATCATGCGGCAAGGACCGCACCAAGTAGCCCAAAAGTCCAATACGGCGACTCTTTCCGCCAAAAGATCTGCGATGGTAGCCTTCGTTATTTCTTCCATATCCGATACTCCTTTTTCTTTATTCTTCCCCGTTCGGGGCATCATCAGTCGTAGTTTTTCCGCTTTCGCCACTATCCGAAGAGGGATCGTCACGATATATCTCCGTCATCGTCGGCGCGAAGGTGCCTTTTTTCCGGATCAAACGATCCACACCGATTCCTATGGCGACGCCGATCAAGAGCCCTATCGCCACAACGCCGAGCAACAAGAGATCGGACAATTTGCGGAAAATGGCGAGCCCTGCACCCACCAATATGACGGGGATGATATACACGATAAAAGCCGCTTTCAATACGAATTTATCGTTCATTGCGACGCCGACTTTATCCCCTACTTTCGCATCGAGGGTATTCTTCACGTCCACGTAGACTTTCATCTTATCACCGCTTGCGGTCAAACACATCTTGCATTTGTCGCAGGCGGATCTTCTGTCGAAAGCAACGCGCGCCGTGCCGCGCCGTTCGTTTATGCTCTCCACATAACCGATTTCAAGCATCAGTTACTCCCCTTTTCCACCTTGATAGCGAGATCGGTCAGTTGCTTCGGTTCCACCACGGAGGGTGCGTCGCTCATCAAGCAGCACGCATTCTGCATCTTCGGGAACGCGATGACGTCCTTGATGCTCTCGGCACCGGTGAGGAGCATCACCAAGCGATCCAGTCCGAATGCCAATCCGCCGTGCGGAGGCGCACCGTAACGGAATGCTTCCACGAAGAATCCGAAACGATTTACGATGTCTTCATCGGAGAATCCGAGAAGATTGAATATCTTGCTCTGCATTTGCGGGGTGTGTATCCTGATACTGCCGCCACCCGCTTCTTCTCCGTTGATAACGAGGTCATACGCCTTGCTCCTGACCGCAAGAGGATCGGTGTCAAGGAGCGGCAGGTCCTCATCCATCGCCGCCGTAAAGGGATGGTGGATGGCGACATAACGCTTCTCTTCCTCGCTGTACTCGAGGAGCGGGAACTCGGTCACCCACAGGAAGTCATAGGAATTCTCGGGGATCAGACCGAAATCTTTCGCGATCTTGAGACGCAATGCGCCGAGACTCGCGGAACAGACGGGATACGTATCCGCCACGAAGAAGAGGATATCTCCCTCTTCCGCACCCGCTTTCTGCAAGATGGCATCCAACGCGCCCTCTTTCAGAAATTTGGCGAAGGAAGACGCCGTGCCGTCCGCTTTCAGGGAGATCCACGCCAAACCTTTCGCACCGTAATCTTTCACGAACTCGGTCAGCTTGTCGATCTCCTTTCTCGTATAATTCACCGCCAGCCCTTTGGCAACGATGCATTTCACTTTATTTCCCGACGCGACTGCATTCTCGAAGACGGAGAAACCGCAAGAGGCGGCGACTTCAGAGAGGTCGGTGAGCTCCATCGCGAAACGGGTGTCAGGCTTGTCCGAACCGAAGCGATCCATTGCCTCACGATAAGGCATCCTACGCAATTTCTCGGGGAGCTTCACCCCAATGAGCTTATCGAACACTTCACGAATGAGCCCTTCCGCGACCGCCATAACGTCCTCGCAGTCGGCATAGCTCATCTCCATATCGATCTGTGTGAATTCCGGCTGACGATTCGCGCGGAGGTCCTCGTCACGGAAACACTTGGCGATCTGATAATAACGGTCGAAACCGGCGATCATCAAGAGTTGCTTATAGATCTGCGGAGACTGCGGCAAGGCATAAAACTCACCCGGATGCACCCTGCTCGGCACGAGATAGTCACGCGCGCCCTCCGGCGTGGAACGTCCGAGGCATGGCGTGTCGATGTCGAGGAAGCCCTGCTTGTCCATATAGGCGTGCACCAAATGGCAGAGCTTTGAGCGCATCTGTATATTGCTCTGCAAGCTGCCGCGACGAAGGTCGAGATAACGATATTTCAGCCTTGTCACCTCACCGACCGCCGCTTGTTCTGAGATGACGAAAGGCGGCACGTCCGCTTCGGAGAGGATCTCCAAGCGGTCCGCCGCGATCTCCACCTCACCGGAGGGAAGATTTCGATTGATATTCTTCTCTCCGCGGCTCCTGACCACGCCCGATACCGCTACCACGTATTCATTACGAAGCGATTCCGCATCCGCAAAGACCGTATCGTCGCAAGCGCCCTGCTCGAAGGAGACCTGCACGATGCCGGTCCTATCACGCACGTCTGCAAAGATCAAGTTTCCGAGATTCCTATACTTCCCGATGAACCCGAGCACCGTTACTTTCTTGCCGATATCCGTTGCGTTAAATTCCGCACACATTTTCGTTCTTTCTTTCAACAGTTCCATATCTACGCCTTCTTTTTATCAATATAGTTTGCTAGATCGCGGACGGCGCATTCTTCTTCCTCGCCCGTCCTCATATTCTTCACTTTCACGACGCCCGATGCCCATTCGTCCTCTCCAAGCACCACGCAGTATTTCGCGCGGAGCTTGTCGGACAGTTTCATCTGCGCTTTCAGACTGCGTCCCATCGTATCGCATTCGGCGTTCACACCCTCTTTACGCAGAGATTCCGTCAAGAGAAATGCCTCGTCCGAGAGCCCGATATTCGCGATGAAAAGATCGGGCGCGGGCTCCTCGCCGAAAGATGCGCCGAGATTCGTCATCGTGAGGATCAATCTCTCGATCCCCATACCGAAGCCAACCGCGGGACAAGGCTTGCCGCCCATCTGCTCCACGAGACCGTTATAACGTCCGCCGCCGCAAACGGTGGATTTCGCTCCGATCCCGCCCGCAACGAATTCGAAGACCGTCTTGGTGTAATAATCGAGGCCGCGAACGATCTTATCGTCCACAACGAAGGGAACGCCGATCTTCGTCAAGAGAGATTTGACCCCTTCGTGGTGCGTCTTACAATCTTCGCAGAGATAATCCAAAACCGAGGGCGCCGCCTTCGCGATCTCACCGCACTTTTCTTCCTTGCAGTCGAGGATACGAAGCGGATTCTTATCGAGACGCTCGCGACAGGTCGGACAGAGCTCATCCGCTTTCGCCGTGAAGTACTCTTTCAGCGCCGTATTATACGCCTTGCGACAGGTCGGACAACCGATGCTGTTGATTCGGAGTTCAAGCCCCGTGATACCGAGGCGCTCGAAAAGTGCCTTCGCGATGAGCATGACTTCCACGTCTTGCGCGGGAGTATCCGCACCGTATATCTCCACACCGAATTGATGGTGTTCGCGCAGTCTGCCCGCTTGCGGACGCTCGTAACGGAATACAGGCGTCTCGTAATACATCTTCAACGGTTGCGGGAGTTGCGACAAAGAGTTCTCGATAAAACTCCTGACCACGCCAGCCGTCCCTTCCGGTTTCAACGTGACGCTCCTGCCACCTTTATCCTCAAAGGTATACATCTCCTTATTCACGATATCGGTGGTGTCACCCACACTGCGGAGAAAAAGCTCCGTATGCTCGAACGTCGGCGTGGATATACGGCGCAAATTAT